>DASUYB010000195.1 GCA_036377595.1 Longimicrobium sp.
GCACGCAACGATGGCGAGAGTACCTCGCCGCTGGCCTCGAGTTGCTCGACTATGCTCATGAGCCACAATATGTAGTGGCCAACATGAACGAAGTCCACAACTTTCGCGCATGGCCCCTGAACGGTTACCTCGCGGCTACAACTACACACTGTCCGCCTTCGCGGACACCGCGCGGGGGCGGTATCGTTGCGTGAGCTAATCATCTGTGCGTCCGCCGGTGATCACCGGCCGCGCACCGCGCAAATCTCGCGCAGATGTGAACTCCGCGAAGGCGGAGTGCGTGTCGTTGTAGCCGCGAGTTCACTCGCATACTCGCGCCCCATCTCGCATCTCCGACCATCCTCGATCTCATTCCACCGCCTCCACCCGCGCGCCGGGGCCGTTTACCGGCGAAACCCAGCCGCGCGCGGGGATATTGCGGCGGTGGAACGCGTCCATCATCGCGTCGCGGACGCGCTCTCCGTCGTCGTCGCCTCGGCACCAGGCGAACATGCTGGGGCCGGCGCCGGAGATGGAGCAGCCGAGCGCGCCGGCCTCCATCGCCGCCGCCTGGACGTCGTGGAAGCCGGGGATCAGCGACGCGCGGTGCGGCTCCACCACCCGGTCGCGGAGCGAGCGCGCGACCAGCTCCAGGTCACCCGTGCAGCATCCGGCGATCACCCCCGCCAGGTTCGCTGTCTGGTGGATCATATCTCCCAGCGGAACGAAGCGGGGAAGCACCGCGCGGGCATCGCGCGTGTTCACGCACAGGTCGGGAAGCACCAGCACGCAGCGCAGGGTGGGTGGGGAGGGGAGGGAGACCACGTCGGGCGGCAGGGCCGAGCGCACCAGCACCAGCCCGCCGAAGAGCGAGGGCGCCACGTTGTCGCCGTGGATCGCTCCGCTGGCCGCCACCTCGCCCTGCAGCGCGTAGGGGAAGAGCTCGGCCGTCGGGAGCGGGCGCGGCAGCAGCGCGTTGGCCGCGACCGCGGCGGCAACGGCGGACGCGGCCGAGCCTCCGATCCCCGAGCCGAGCGGAATTCCCTTCTCGATCTCCACCTCCATGCCCAGCTCCGGCGCGTGGTCCTGCAGCAGGAGCATCACCGCGGTGCCGGCGGTGTTCAGCGCGGGATCGGAAGGGAGCGAATCCACATCTCCCGTTACCGCGCCCATGACGACGCCTGGGGCAGCGCGGCGCGTCACGGTCACCCGGTCGCCCGTGAAGCCGAGCGGGTGGCCCAGGATGTCGAAGCCGACCGCGAGGTTCGAGGTGCTCGCGGGGGCGAAGGCCGTCGCCTTCGTCGGATGGATCACGGCGCGGACCCCAGGTAGGTGGCGAGGCGCAGCAGGTCGGCGAACACGCCGGCGGCGGTGACCTCGGGGCCGGCGCCGGGGCCCTGCACGATCAGGGGGTTGGGCGTGTACCGCCGCGTCTGGAACTGCACCACGTTGTCGGTGAGGTTCAATCGCGAGAACGCGTGCGTGGCGGGATACGCGCGGAGCCGCACGCTCGCGCGCCCGTCGCGGTCCACTGCTCCGACGAAGCGCAGCCGCTCGCCGCGCTCCTCGGCCTGGCGCCAGAGGCGCGTCATCGGCTCGTCGTGATCGCGCAGGCGGCAGAGGAAGTCGTCCACGCCGCCGCCGCGCAGCTCGTCCGGCACCAGCCCCTCCAGCGCCACGTCCGCCATCTCCAGCCCGATCCCCATCTCCCTGGCCAAAATCACCACCTTTCGGGCCACGTCGGCGCCGGACAGGTCGTCGCGCGGGTCGGGCTCGGTGTACCCCTCGCGCCGCGCCTCGGCCACCAGCTCGGAGAACGGCCGCACCCCGTCGAAGGCGTTGAAGAGATACGACAGCGTCCCCGAAAGGACGCCCTCCACGCGCTGCACCTCGTCGCCCGTGTCGATCAGGTCGCGCAGCGTCTGGATGATGGGGAGCCCGGCGCCGACCGTGGTCTCGTACAGGTAGTGCGCGCCCACGCCGCCGCCCAGCCTCCGAAGCTCCTGGTAGTACGGGAGATCGAGGGTGTTGGCGCGCTTGTTCGGGGTGACGACGTGGATGCCGCGCCGCAGCCAGTCGCCATAGCGGCGGGCGATGGACTCGTCGGCCGTGCAGTCCACGATCACCGCGTGCGGGAGATGCTCCGTCTGCACGTGCGCGGCGAAGGCGTCCAGGTCCAGCGGCTCGCCGCCCTGCAGCTCGCGACGCCACTCGTGCAGGGGGATGCGGCGCCCGTCCATCGCCATCCCGCGCGTGTTGGCCAAGGCCCGCACGCGCAGGTCCACCCCGCGGCCTTTCCGGATCGCCCCCGCGCGCGCGGCCAGCTGGTCGAGCAGCGCGGCGCCCACGATCCCCGCCCCGATCACCCCGATGGACAGCGTCTGCCGCGACAGGTACAGCCCCGCGTGCGCCGCGCGCAAGGCACGCTCCGCCTGCGATCCGTCGACCACCACGGAGATGTTGCGCTCCGACGAGCCCTGCGCGATCGCGCGGATGTTGATCCCCGCCTTCCCCAGGGCGCCGAAGAAGCGCGCGGCGACGCCGGGATTTCCCGCCATCCCGTCGCCGACGACGGCCAGGAGGCAGCAGTCGGGGTCCACCTCGGTCTCGCCCACCTGCCCGTGGTGGCGCTCGGCGAAGAAGGCCGCGTCCGCCGCCCTCCGCGCCGTCTCGGCCGACGCAGCGGGGACGGCCAGGCAGAGCGAGTTCTGCGAGCTCCCCTGGCTCACCATCAGCGCCTCGACGCCCGCCTCGCGCAACGCGCCGAAGAGGCGATGCGCCGTACCGGGGACGTCGCGCATCCCCGTCCCCTCCAGGTTCAGCAGCGCGACGCCTTCGACGGTGGAGAGGCCCTTCACCATGCGCACGGTGGCGCCTTCGGCGTCGATGCGCGTCCCCGGCGCGTCGGGGTGGAAGGTGTTGCGGATGTAGAGGGGGATGCCGCGCTCCACCGCCGGCCCCATGGTGGCGGGATGCACCACCCGCGCGCCGAAATGCGCCAGCTCCATCGCCTCGCGGTAGCTGAGGCGGTCGAGGACGATGGCCTCGGGAACGAGGCGGGGATTGGCGCTCATCACCCCGTCCACGTCGGTCCAGATGTGGATCTCGTCCGCGCCCAGCAGCGCTCCGAAGATGGAGGCCGAGTAGTCGCTCCCGTTCCGCCCCAGCGTCGCCGGCACGCCCGCCGCGGTGGAGGCGACGAAGCCGGTGACCACCAGCGTCGTCGGGATGCCGCCGTGCCGGGCCTCCCACTCGCGCAGCCGCGCCTGGGATGCCGCCCAGTCCACGCGCGCCGTCCCCTCGCCCGGCTCGGCGACGAGTACCTCGCGCGCGTCGAGCCACGCGCCGCCCGCGCCGCGTGACGCGAGATACGCGGCCAGGAGGCGCGCGGACCACACCTCGCCGGCGCCGGCCACCATGTCGGCGCCGCCGCGCGGGGCGTGGCGGAGGATCCAGGCGGCGCGCAGCACGTCGTGCACGTCGGCCAGCTCGCGCTCCATCTCGCGCTCGAACGCGGCGGCGTCGTCGGGCGGAAGGAGCTCGGCCGCGGTCTGGAGATGGCGCTCGCGCAGCGTCGCGATCTCCCGCTCGTACGCGGCGTCGCGCGCGCCGGCCAGCGCCACCGCGCGCACCAAGCCGTCCGTCACCCCCGCCATCGCGGAGACGACCACGGCGCGCCGTGGCTCGGGCCGGGCGAGGACGATCTCCGCGGCGGTGCGGATGCGCTCCGCGCCGGCCAGGCTCGTTCCGCCGAACTTGTGCACCACCAGGCGTTGCGGGTCCATCGCGGGTTCCTGTCGTGCGGGGTGGGCGAAAAAAGAGAGCGGCCCGTGATCGCTCACGGGCCGCTCGCGTCCTGCAGGTGGTTCGCGCCTTCTGCTACCGGCGCAAGCACTCCCGGCCGCGGCCCGTGACACGGGTCGTGGTGGTAGTGGTCGTGCAGGTGGTGCAGATGGCGGCGCTCGTCATGGTTCGAACTGTATCTACGCTTCGGGAGATGTGTCAAGGCTCAACATAAGCGGCTGATGCGTCCTCCGTTCAAGTGAGCGCGCGAGACCAGCGACGTCATCCCGAGGCCGGCCACACCAAACCATCGTCCGCGCAAATGGTTACCCCTCGCGATGTCATTCCGAGTGCCGCCGCTCGACGAATGCCTCTCACCGCACCGAATTCAGCGCGGCGGCCGAGGAATCTATAGCCTGCATCCGAGCGACAGCCGGGCATTCGCGCCGACGCGGCCAAAGATTCCTCGGGCGCCGCCGAGCATCCGTGTGGATGACGGTTCGGCGCAGCGGCGCCGCTCGGAATGACAGGTTTTGCGGCGTGGGATCATCAAAAGGAATCGCATCCAATCCCCAATCGCCAACCTTCTTTACGCGAGCCAGCGCGGGTAGCTGCCGAGGACGCGGAGCGACGCTGAATTCTCGTGCGCGTCCGCCAGTGCCTCGCGCACGGGCGACAGCTCCGCCCCGCCGTCGATCTCCAGGAAGAAGCGGTAGCTCCACGGCTGCTCGGCAGGGCGCGACTCCAGCTTGGTCAGGTTCACGCCGCGCTCGGCGAACGGTTGCAGCAGGCGGAGAAGCGCGCCCGGCGCGTTGGCCGTCTCTGCCAGCAGCGCCGTCGTCATCCCGCTCGACGAGTCCGCGGGAGGGCGGGGGAGCGGCGCGCCCGCGCGCGCGACGACCAGGAAGCGCGTCTGGTTGTCCGGCCGGTCCTCCACGTGCTCCTCGATGACCTGCAGCCCGTAGCGCTCCGCCGCCAGCCGCCCGGCGATGGCCGCGGTCGCCAGGTCGCCCTCGGCCGCGATCGTCTTGGCGGCACCCGCGGTGTCGTACCACGAGACCACCTCGACGCCAGGATGCGCCGCGAGCCATCGCCTGCACTGCGCGAGCGCCACCGGGTGCGACAGCACGCGCCGCAGCCCCGCCTCCGCCGCGCCGGGGGCGGCGAGCACGCAGTGGTGGATCGGGCAGACGATCTCGCCCACCACGGCCAGATCGGTGGACGAGAGCACGTCGTAGCTGGGCACCACGCTCCCGGCCAGCGAGTTCTCGATGGGGAGCAGCCCGTAGTCGACCTCGCCCGCCGTGGTGCGCTCGCCCACCGCGTCGAAGTCGCGGCATGGTACCGGCTCGGCCGCCGCGCCGAAGAACAGCCGCACCGCCTCGTCGCTGTACGCCCCCAGCTCGCCCTGGAAGGCGACGCGCGGGGCCTCGATCGGATGGTTGTCGTCCATCCACGGACTGTATCCAACCCGCCCGCCCGCAGTCAACCGCCAATGGCAGAATCGGTTCGCCGGGAAGAGCTCGGCATCACCCGCGCAGCATCTCCAGCGAGCGCAGCGCGAAGCCCGCGTGCAGCGCCGCGCCGATCGGCAGCGCGTCCTCGTCGGCGATGAAGGCGGGGTGGTGGAGGCCCTTGTCCGCGCCGATCTGCGGCTTGCCCACGCCGAGCGCCACGAAGCAGCCGGGGACGCGCTCCAGCACGTAGGAGAAGTCCTCGCCGCCCATGATCGGCGTCATCTCGTGCACGGCCTGCGCGCCGAGCACCGCGGCGCCGACCTGCCGCGCGAGCGCCCACGACTCCGCGTCGTTCACGGTGGCGGGGTAGTCCTCGCCGGGGAAGATGACCTCGGCGGTGCAGCGGTGAGCGGCCGCGGTGCCCTCGGCGATGGCGCGCACGCGCTCCTGGAGAAACTGGAGACCCGGCGTCGTCAGCGAGCGGATGGTGCCCTGCAGGCGCACCTCCGGCGGGATCACGTTGAACGCGTCGCCGCCATGGATGGTGGTGATGCTCACCACGCCGGGCGTCATCGGGTCCAGCTCGCGCGACACGATGGTCTGCAGCTCGCCCACGATCCGCGCGGTGGTGACGACGGGATCGACGGTGCCGTGCGGCATCGCCGCGTGGCCGCCCACGCCCTTCACCACGATCTCCACCATCCCCGCCGAGGCCAGCATCGGCCCGGCGCACGAGGCGATGGTGCCGGTGGGGATGTACGGCCACACGTGCAGGCCGAACGCGCGCTGCACCTTGGGGTTCTCCAGCGCGCCCTCGTTGCACATGCGCAGCCCGCCCGCGCCGCCCTCCTCGGCGGGCTGGAAGAGCAGCTTCACCGTGCCGCCGATCTCGCCCTCGCGCGACTTGAGCAGCTGCGCGGCGCCCAGGAGCATGGCGGTGTGACAGTCGTGCCCGCACGCGTGCATCTTCCCGTCGATCTCGCTGCGGAACTCGACGTCGGCCTCTTCGTGGATCGGCAGCGCGTCCATGTCCGCGCGCAGCGCCACGCACGGCCCGTCGCCGCCGCCGATGGTGGCCACGATGCCGGTCTCCGCGACGGGAAAGCGGTATGGGATGCCGAGCGCGTCCAGCTCGCGGCGCACGACCTCGCTGGTGCGGTGGAGATCGTACAGCAGCTCGGGATGGCGATGCAGCTCCCGCCGGACGGCGACCATCCGGTCGTGGATCGAGCGTGCCTCGTCGAGCAGGGTGGTTTCCATCACGTCTCCGGGTTGATGTTCACCCGTATGAGAGGGGCTCGCGGCCGGGATTGCAATCTCCACGAATAGGAAGAGCGGCCCTGGCGTCGGTCTCACCGGCCGGCTGCCGTGGGCGGGGGAGGACGCGTGGCCGGCCGGTTGGCGGCTCGCCGTCTCGTCTCGTAGCTTCTGCTGGCAGATTGCACGGCCGACCGCCGGCAGCCGCGACCGGTTCCACGGATGCGGATCACACCCTCGCACGCACGCACCCACGATGCGCAAGCGCGTTCTCGTTCTCCTTTCTCTTCCGCTGCTCGCCGCCTGCCAAGCGCAGACGTCACCCACCCCTTCCGCGAGCGCCTCGACCGTAGGTGCGCGGGAGACGACGGAGCAGGAGCGGGTCGGGGTGCTGGCCGCCGTCCAGGGCTTCATGGACGCGCTGCGGATGAAGGACACCACGGCGATGAACCTGCACGTGGACTCGCTCACGCGCATCACGCTGCTGCGGCCGGCGCGGGAAGGGGGAACGCGCGTGCTGGTGCTGACGGCGGCGCAGTTCATCCACGCCGTCTCGCAGCCGAACCAGCCGGGGATCGACGAGCCCATCCGCAACCCCGTGGTCCACGTGAGCGGCGACCTGGCCACCGTCTGGGCCGAATACCAGGTCCGGCGCGACACCACCGTCACCCACTGCGGCTTCGACGCCTTCCACCTGGCCCGCCGCGACGGACGCTGGAAGCTGCTGAACATCAGCGACACCTACCAGCAGACGGGGTGCGGCCCCGCCTGGCCGCGCTGACGCAGGTTCGCGATTTCGCATTCGGCTTGAGAGCGGCCCCAGCGATACCTTCGCCGGGGCCGCTCTCGTAAGTCATTGGGATGGAGACATTTGGCGCGGATCGTGCAACCGCTCGCACCTGCCGCGCTGCGAGTGTTTGAAGACATGAGAACAATTAACCGTGCGCGTTACGATTCCTATGCGCGGCGAAACGCGTGCGGAGCCACCAGTGGAAGGAGTGGGGAAGCATGAGGAAGATCACGCTGGACGTGGAAGCGCTCGAGGTGACCAGCTTCGAGGTGGCAGTCGCCGAGGCGCAGGCCGGCACGGTGGAGGCGCACCTGGCTACGAGGATCCAGCAGTACACCTGCGATCCGGCCGTGGGCACCTGCTTCGGCTATACCTGCCTGGGCGCTGGCCCCGGCTGCTCGGCGTAACCCGGTGCGGGCGCCGGCCGTGTACGCCGGCGCCCGTCATTCTCCGCGCCGAATCAATCGCTTCGGCGCATTGGCCAGGATGGCGCCAAGCCTCCACGACGATGCCTATGCGGGACGCGTCTTCATCAACGCTCCTGAAGCAGGGTATGCGCGCGAACTGGCCATTGCGACAGCGGCCCCGGCGAGCTGAATCGCCGGGGCCGCTGCATATGCTCGATGGGCGCTGTCTCAATCCGCCGCGGCCGTCTCCACCACCTGGGGCGCGCGGGGGTAGCCGTCGCCGGCGTAGCGGTAGTGCGGGGCCAGCGGCTCGCCGTCGCGCACCATCGTCCCCTTGTAGCGCATGTGCTCCTCGTACACGCCGAAGTTGATGCGCTGCAGCTCGTCGATGCGGCGCAGGTCGTCGGCGGTGAGGTCGGGCAGGTCGCTGGCGGCGGCGAACTCCTCCAGCTGCTCCAGGTTGTAGATGTTCGGCAGCGTCGTCATCACCGCGGGGCTGGCGAGCAGCCACTTGAGCGCGGCCTGGCCGATCGTCATCCCCCGCCCCTCGTGCAGCCAGCCGAGCGCCTCCAGCTTCTTCAGCCCGTTGGTCAGCCAGCTGCGCGGGCGGTGGCGGCGGTGGTCGTTCTTGGCGAACTCCGTCTCCTCCGTGTACTTCCCTTCCAGCATCCCCGAGCTGTGGGTCACGCGCACCTGCAGGCCGACGCCGTGCTCCTCGGCCTCCCCCGTCAGGATCTGCCCGGGGAAGGGCTCCAGGACGTTGTTGATGAGCTGCAGGTTCTTCACGCCGCGGTTGCGGATCAGCTCCAGCCCCTCGAACAGGTAGCCGTTGCTGGGCCCCAGCGCGGCGCCCCACGCGCGGACCTTCCCCTCCTCCTTCAGCCGCGCCAGCGTTTCCCAGATGCCGTCGTCGGGGACGTGCTCCTCGTGCGCGTTGTGGTAGCTGATCACGTCGATCACGTCGGTCCGCAGCCGCTTGAGCGACTCGTCGACGGCGAAGCGGATGTACGCCGGGTCGGCGCTGTGCGGGATCTCCTGCTGCCCGCGGCGGACGTTGGGGTTGTTGTAAAAGTCGTATCCCACCTTGGTGGTGATGACGATCCGGTCGCGCCGGCCGGCGAAGGCGCGCGCCAGGATCTCGTCCGCGCGGCCGTTGCCGTAGGTGTCGGCGCTGTCGAAGGTGGTGATCCCCAGGTCGAACGCGCGATGGAGCATGGAGATGGCTTCATCGTCGCTGAACTCGCCCCACCAGCCGGCGGCCAGCGTCCACAGGCCGAAGCCGACCTCGGAAACGGTGATGTCGGTGCCGGGATAGGTGCGGTATCTCATCGTGCCCTCCAGCTCAGGGGCGATTCGGGTCTAAACGTCTGTAGGGGCGATGCATGCGCCCCAGCCGCTTCGGAGTGATTCGGAAAGGGAAAGGTGCTCTCGCGCGCGTGCGAGGGCAAGTAGGACGATGCCCTACCGCGCGTGTGGGGAAGAGGAGGACAACGGTGGAATTGCGGGAGATGCCGAGATCGGGCTGGGAGGGGCCGGGGAGGGAGCCGTCTGGCGGGTAGGATGCTTCCTCACCCGCACCGAAGCTTTTCCTCGCGCTGAGGTCTCCCCCTCCCCCAGTCTGTTTTGGGGGAGGGGGCCGGGGGGAGAGGGCCTGGCGGGCAGGATGTCGGTCCAGATGCCGAGATGTGCCTCAGCAGTGCGAGCTCATCGCGAAGCCCTCCTGCGCGTCGACCAGCGGGGCGCGGTAGTCGCCGGTGAAGCAGGCGGTGCAGTACGTCTCGCCGCGGTCGCGCACGCACTCCACCATCCCCTCGGGCGACAGGTAGCCCAGCGAGTCCACGCCCAGGTAGTCGCGGATCTCGTCCACCGTCTTCTCCGACGCGATCAGCTCGTCCTTCGTGGGCATGTCGATGCCGTAGAAGCACGGCCAGCGCACCGGGGGGCTGGCCAGGCGGAAGTGCACCTCCTTCGCCCCCGCGTCACGCAGCATGGCCACCAGCGCGCGCGACGTCGTCCCCCGCACCAGCGAGTCGTCGACCACCACCACGCGCTTGCCGTCCAGCACCTCGCGCACGGGGCTGAACTTCATCCGCACCTTGAAGTCGCGCCCCTCCTGGCCGGGGGTGATGAAGGTGCGGCCCACGTAGTGGTTGCGGATCAGCCCCAGCTCGAAGGGGATGCCGCTGGCTTCCGCGTATCCCACCGCGGCCGAGTTGGCCGAGTCGGGGACGGAGATGACGATGTCGCCGCCGGGCATGGGGCGCTCCTCGGCCAGCTTGCGGCCGAAGGCGCGGCGCGCGCGGTCGACAGTGTATCCCCAGAGATGCGTGTCGGGGCGGGCGAAGTAGACCAGCTCGAAGATGCACGGCTGCGGCTCGGCCACGTACGGCTGCAGGCAGGCGAGCGACTCGATCTCGCCGCCGCGGATGCGGATCAGCTCGCCCGGCTCCACGTCGCGCACGTAGGTGGCCTTGGCGATGTCGAGCGCGCACGTTTCCGACGCCAGCATCAGCCCGCCGCCCGGCAGCGTGCCGATCACCAGCGGGCGGTAGCCGTACGGGTCGCGCGCGGCGTACAGCACGTCGTCGACCCAGGCGAGGATGCAGTAGGCGCCCTCGAGCTGCGTCAGCGCGTCGGCGATCTGCGCGTCGGGCGTGGCCTCGCGCGAGCGGGCGATCAGGTGGACGATGACCTCGCTGTCGATGGTGCTCTGGAAGAGCGCGCCCTCGTCCAGCAGCCGGTCGCGGATGGCGTGGAAGTTGGTGAGGTTGCCGTTGTGCACCAGCGCCAGGTGCCCGGAGCGATAGGTCTCGCGGATGGGCTGCGCGTTCTTGAGCCCCGCGCCGCCCGCCGTGGAGTAGCGGATGTGCCCCACGGCGGTGGAGCCGCGCAGCTTGGCCAGCTGCTCCTCGGTGAACACGTCGGAGACGAGCCCGGCCTCGCGCACGCGGTGGCTGGTGCCGCTGGCGCGGTCGTAGGTGGCGATGCCGGCGGCCTCCTGCCCGCGGTGCTGCAGCGAGTACAGCCCCAGGTAGGCGATGCGCGCTGCGTCGGCGTTGCCCGATACCGCGACGATTCCACACACGAGATTCAGGTCCTGCTAGCTGTGGTTTCAATCCGGGATAATACACCGCGGGGGCGATCACGAGCCGCCCGCGGCGCGCCGGCCGGAAGTTGCGTCTGCCCCGGCGCGAGACCCTCACCCTGCGCTTCGCGCTGTCCCTCTCCCGAACAGCACGGGAGTGGGACCTCGGCTCGCTTCGCTCGCGGCGACTCAGCGCACGCACCGCTTTCCCGCCGGGGAGCCGGGGATCGGCGCCGGCAGCGTCGTCCCCGCGCCGCGAGCGAAGCGAGCAGTCAAGTCCCTCCCCCAGTCGGTTTTGGGGGAGGGACAGGCGAACATGGGCGCGACGGGTCGCGCCATGTACGCCAGGGAGAGGGCGCGCGCGGACGCCGCGGCGGCGCTCCCTACGCCCCGTGCTGGACCTCGCTCTCCAGCGCCGTCTCCACGTCCGCGGGGGTGCCGTCCATGCGGCGGGGGATGGCGTTTTCGTAGACGTCCCGCAGCGCCGTCGACGAGTCCCGGATCTCCACGTCGCGCGTGGCCACGCGGAAGACGCCGCCGCGCGCGCCGACGGTGCCGATGCGCTTCGCGGGAACGCCGTGGATCTCCAGGCAGCGGATCAGCTCCGCCTCCTTCGCCGGCTCGCACGACAGCACCACGCGCCCCTGCGCCTCGCCGAAGAGCAGCGCGTTCGCGGGAAGGGCGTCGTCGAGTGCCACGTCCACGCCGAACGGGTCCGCGCCCGCGGCGAAGGCACTCTCCGCGATCGCCACGGCCAGTCCTCCCTCCGCCGTGTCGTGCGCGGAGCGGACCAGGCCCGAGCGGATGGCCGCCAGCACGCCGCGCTGGAGACGGCTCTCCGCGGCCAGGTCGATCCGCGGTGCGTCGCCGGCGACCAGGCCGTGGATCACCTTCAGGTACTCGCTCCCGCCCAGCTCGTCCGTGTTCGTGCCGGCCAGGACGATCGCGTCGCCCTCCGCCTTGAACGCGGCGGTGGTGACGTGCGCCACGTCCTCCACGATCCCCACCATCCCGATCGTGGGCGTGGGATAGATGGCGCCGCGCGGGTTCTCGTTGTAGAGCGACACGTTGCCGCCCGTCACCGGCGTCTCGAACGCGGCGCACGCCTCGCCGATGCCGCGCAGCGCCTCGGACATCTGGAAGTAGACCTCGGGCTTCAGCGGGTTGCCGAAGTTGAGGTTGTCCGTCACCGCCCGCGGCAGCGCGCCGGTGCAGACGAGATTCCTCGCCGCCTCCGCGACGGCGATATGGCCGCCGCGATAGGGGTTGAGGTGCACGTAGCGGCCGTTGCAGTCCACCGTCACCGCCACGGCCTTGCTCGTCCCCCGCAGCCGCAGCACCGCCGCGTCGCCGCCGGGGCCGACCACCGTGTTCGTCCGCACCGTGCTGTCGTACTGCTCGTACACCCAGCGCTTGCTGGCGATGGACGGCGAATCCAGCAGCCGCTCGAGCGTCCAGGCGGGCTCGTGCTCTTCGAACAGCAGCTTGAGCGTCGACGGATCCCACTCGCGCAGCGCGGCGGTCTCGGGGGATTCGACGCCCTCGCGCGTGTACGTAGGGCAGCCGTCCACCAGCGGCTCGCCGGGGATGTCGACGATCACCGTGCCGTGCTCGCGCACCACGTAGCGCCCCGTCTCCGTCACCCGGCCGATGGTCTCGGCGTCCAGGTCCCACTTGCCGAGAATCGCGCGCACGTCCTCCTCGTGGCCGTTCTTCGCGACCACGAGCATCCGCTCCTGCGTCTCGGAGAGGAGGATCTCGTACGGCGTCATCCCCCGCTCCCGGACGGGGACGGCGGTGATCTCGATGTCCACGCCGGTGCCGCCGCGCGCCGCCATCTCCGTGCTCGACGAGACGAGCCCCGCCGCGCCCATGTCCTGGATGCCGACGATGTGGCCGGACTTGATCAGCTCGAGCGACGCCTCCAGCAGCAGCTTCTCGGTGAAGGGGTCGCCCACCTGCACCTGCGGGCGCTTGGCCTCGCTCTCTTCCGACAGCTCGGCGGAGGCGAAGGTGGCGCCGTGGATGCCGTCGCGCCCCGTCTTCGCGCCCACGGCCATGATCGCGTTGCCGACGCCCGCCGCCACGCCGCGGATCAGGTCGTCGTGCTTCATCAGCCCCACGCACATGGCGTTGACCAGCGGGTTCCCCTCGTACGCGCCGTCGAAGTACACCTCGCCGGCCACGGTGGGGATGCCCACGCAGTTGCCGTAGTCGCCGATCCCCTTCACGCAGCCGGCGAAGAGGTAGCGCACGCGGTCGCCCTGCTCGCCGTCGATCTCGCCGAAGCGCAGCGAGTTGAGCATGGCGATGGGGCGCGCGCCCATGGTGAACACGTCGCGCAGGATGCCGCCGACGCCCGTCGCCGCGCCCTGGTACGGCTCGACGGCGGAGGGGTGGTTGTGCGACTCGATCTTGAAGGCAACGGCCAGCCCGTCGCCCACGTCGATGACGCCGGCGTTCTCGCCGGGGCCCTGCAGCACCCACGGCGCCTGCGTGGGGAGCTTGCGGAGGAGCGGCTTGCTGTTCTTGTAGCCGCAGTGCTCGCTCCACATGGCGCTGAACACGCCCAGCTCGGTGAAGGTGGGCTCGCGGCCGAGGATGCCGAGGACGAGCTGGTACTCTTCGGGGGAAAGCCCGTGCTCCGCGACCAGCTCGGGGGTGATCGCGGGATCGCCGGGGCGTGTGCTCACGGACACCGGTCTATGCGTCTCGGTTGATGTGGTTTCCAGGCGTCGAAAACGCGAAAGCTCGCCCGCAAGCCCGCACGGGCGAATGAATTCGCTGCAACAACGGCCCGAAGTCCGCCTTCGCGGACTCCCGCGGCAACATCCCGGCGCGAGGCGGAGATTGCTCCACGGCAGTCGACCCGCGCCGCCATCTCCTTCGAGCCCCACCCTCTCCCGTTATCGGGAGAGGGCGAGCGCTCTAAAGGCGCGGGGTGAGGGCCGCCCGCGGCCGCGCCGAAGTACGCATCTGGAGCGAGCATCGACCGCGCACGCATCGCCCTCGCCCCTACGGCCGCGGGACCACGCGCGGGGTGACGCTGTTCTCGCGGTCGCGGCGGCGCGACTGGATGGTGTCGGGCTGGTTCGGCACCGTCGTCCGCGTGACCTTGCTCTCGCGCGAGACCCGCTCGTCGTCGACGGCCGTGGCGCGCGCGGTGCCGGTCGTGTCCGTCAGGTTGGCCGGCGGCTGCGCGCCCGCGGTAATGGGGCCGGGGCCGGTCACCGTCGGCCCGTTCCCCGTCTGCGTCCTCGTGGCCGCGCCCGGCGTCGTCACGCCGCCGCCGCGGGTGAGGCCCTGCGGGCTCCCCGAGCGGATGATCGTGGTCTGCCCGGCCCCCACGTCCGCGTTGTCGCGCGACAGGTTGCTCCCGGAGCGGGGGACGGGCGCCACGTCGCGCACCTGGCCGGCCGTGCCCGGGCGGCTCTCCACGCTGATGCCGCCGACCTCGGCCGGCGGCTGCTCACCCGTCCCGTTCCGGTCGCGGCTGCGGCCGCGGACGATGATCCGGTCGCCCGACGGGCGCGGCGCGGGGCCCTGCGCCGGCGCGGCCTGCGCGCGGATGGCGTCGGCGTTCGGCACGCCGCCCTCGTCGTCCAGCACGTCGGCGGCGGCGGGGCCGCTGATGGCGCGGGCGCGCGAGCGCAGCACCGCCGTCACCACCTGGCCGTTGCGGAAGAACACCACGTCGTCGCTGCCGCAGCGGTTGGGGCAGCCGTTGGAGTAGAACCAGTAGCTCCACTCTCCGGCGTCGCGGGTGCGCGCGGGCGCGCCGAAGATGCCGCGCACCTGCTGCGCGTTCATCCCCGGCGCGATCATGTGGTGCTGCGCGAGCGTCGACCCGGCGGACAGGATCGTGAGCGCCGCGGCCAGCGTCAGCTTCACCTTCATCGTCTCACCTCCGGTGTGTCAGGGGTCGGCGAGCATCTCGCACGTCCTCTGCCATCGCCGCCGCCGATCTCCCCGGGAGCGGACACCCGCGCATAACTCGCTCCACCATCACCGCTTGCACACCGTCGAGGGAATCTCCGGCCTCTCCCTCATCTCCCTACGCTTCTCCCCACCTCTCGCAAAACTCCAGTAGATCCTTCAATCACAGCAAACTTTTCACGGCACCGCGATGCCGCCGAGGGAGTCCGCGAAGGCGGACTTCGGGCCGTTGTCGCCGCGATTTCATCAATCGCCCGTCCCAGCCCGGCCGACTCGGCTCCTCCTCACACCCGCGCCAGGTGCGCCGCCACGGAGCGGAACAGCCCCAGCCCGTCCGTCGGCCCCAGCAGCGGGTCGACGGCGCGCTCGGGGTGCGGCATCATCCCCAGCACGTTGCCGGCGGCGTTGACGATGCCCGCGATGCTCCGCGCCGAGCCGTTCGGGTTCGCCGCGGGGGCGACGAGTCCCTCCGGCGTGCAGTAGCGGAACACCACCTGCCCGTTCGCCTCCAGCTCGTCCAGCAGCTCGGGGTCCGCGAAGTAGCACCCCTCGCCGTGCGCGATCGGCACCTCCAGCACCTGGCCCACGTCGTACTCCGCGGTGAAGAGCGTGTCGTTGCGCTCGACCAGGAGATGGACGGGGCGGCTGCGGAACTTGAGCGTGCGGTTGCGGACCAGCGCGCCGGGAAGGAGCCCGCTCTCGCAGAGGATCTGGAAGCCGTTGCAGATCCCCGCCACCGGCCCGCCCTCGCCGGCGAAGGCGATCACCTCGCGCATGATGGGGCTGTGCGCGGCGATGGCGCCCGCGCGCAGGTAGTCGCCGTAGCTGAAGCCGCCGGGAAGGAACACCGCGTCCACGCCCTGCAGGTCGTGCTCCTTGTGCCACAGGAACACCGCCTCGGCGCCCAGCCCCTCCTGGACCGCCTTGTAGCAGTCGTAGTCGCAGTTGCTGCCGGGGAAGGTCACCACGCCGATCTTCATACGCCCGCCAGCGCCTCCACGCCGATCTCGTAGTCCTCGGTCACCGGGTTGGCCAGCAGCTGCCGGCACATCGCGTCCACCCGCTCCCGCGCGTCGCCCTCGCCGTCCGCGGCCAGGGTGAAGCGGATCAGCCGCCCCACGTGCGCGTCCTCGACCCCGCCGAAGCCCAGCGAGCGGAGCGCGCCCTGCACGGCGCTCCCCTGCGGGTCCAGGATCCCCCGGCGCGGCGTCACCCGCACCTCCACGCGAAAGTCCGTCACGGCATCAGCTCCTCGTTGTTCGCCTCGGGCGGCGGCCCGGCGTCGGCGCGCGGGCCGGGGCGCCCCTCGTATTCCAGCGGCCGCACCTCGTCGGGGTCCGGCGCCACCGTCTCGATCGGCTCTTCCTCCGGCAGCTTCTCCTCGAACCCCTGCAGCACCGTCCGCACCAGCCCGTAGGCGATGTAGACGATGGCGAAGGGGAAGAAGAAGTACTCGGGATAGGTGAAGGCGGCCACGATGGCCACCACCGCCATGAACATCGCGAAGCGCCCGCTCCAGGTGCGGAAGCTGAAGCGCGGGACAACCGGGTAAAGGACGTTGCTCACCATCAGCACCGCCACGAACATCATCAGCCACCCGGCCGCGCGCCCCGCGTCCACGTGGCTGAACCAGCGCGCCCAGAGCGGCGTCTGCGTGAACGCGTAGAAGGTCGCCACGCATCCCCCCGCGGTGGGACTGGGGAGGCCGTGGAAGGCGGTCTTGGCGGTGCCCGCCTGCTCGATGTTGAAGCGGGCCAGGCGGAAGACGGCGGCCACGATGTAGAGGAAGGAGACGATCCAGCTCCACTCGCCGCCGTTCTTCAGGAAGGTAAAGTAGATGATGAGCGCGGGGGCCACGCCGAAGCTGATCGCATCGACCAGCGAGTCCAGCTCCTCGCCGAACGCGCTTCCCGTGGCGGTGAAGCGGGCGATGCGGCCGTCGAGCATGTCGAACACCATCGCCAGTACGATCAGCCAGCCGGCGGTGATGGAGTCGCCGCGGGCGGCGTGCACGATGGCCCACACGCCCAGGAACATGTTCCCCACGGTGAAGGCGCTGGGGAGGATGATGATCCCCCGCCTGAGGCGCCGCCTGCGCGCGCCGGCCACCGTGTTCGCCGTGTCGCTCATCCCCCCTCCTCCCCTCCACCCAGCGGGAACTCGTCGAGCGTCATCCCCGTGAGCCTGCGGAACGCGTCCTGGTAGCGCGCCGAGGTGGCCTCGACCACCGCGGGCGGCAGGTCGGGCGCGGGATACGCCTTGTTCCACTCGCCGCGGCCGACCCGCTCTTCCAGCCAGTCGCGCAGCGGCTGCTTGTCGAGCGACGGCTGGCCGCGCCCCGGCGCGTAGCTTTCCCCCGGCCAGAAGCGCGACGAGTCGGGCGTCATCACCTCGTCCATCACCCGGATCGTCCCATCTCCATCCCGCCCGAACTCGAACTTGGTGTCGGCGATGATGATCCCCGCACCGGCCGCCACGCTGCGCCCGCGGCCGTACAGCGCCAGCGAATGCTCGCGCAGGCGACCGGCAACCTCCGCGCCGAGGATCTCCTCCATCCTGCCGAAGGGGATGTTCTCGTCGTGGCCGGTCTCGGCCTTGGTGGCGGGAGAGAAGACCGGGGGATCGAGGCGGCCGGACTCGGCCAGCCCCGCGGGGAGCGGCTCGCCGGCCAGCGTGCCGTGCTCGCGGTACTCCTTCCACGCGCTGCCGGAGAGGTAGCCGCGGACCACGCACTCCACCGGGAACGGCTGCAGCTTGCGGACGAGCATGGAGCGCCGCGCCCACAGCTCGCGGAGCGGCTGGAGCGCGGGATGGCGCGCGGCGATGTCGTCGGGGTCGACGGAGAGGAGGTGGTTGGGCACCAGGTCGGCGGTGCGCGCGAACCACCAGGCCGAGATCAGGGTGAGGACTTCGCCCTTGCGGGGCACCGGCTGCGGCATCACCACGTCGAACGCGCTGACGCGGTCGGTGGCCACCATCAGCAGCGCGTCGCCCAGGTCGTACACGTCCCGCACCTTCCCGCGCACCCGCAGCGGGAAGGGGAGGTCGGTGCTGACGAGCGTCGGGGTCAGGAGCGGGCTCCGATGCTGGGTTTGTCCGGGTCTCGGAAGGCGGAAAGGTAGCAGACGGGACGGGGCGCGGCAACCGAGGGTCGGGGAATTCCGGAGATGGTGCGGCGAGAAGCATCCGACCGTTGCGCGACCGCCGCAGGCCCTCTCCCTGGCGCTGGCCGGCGCGACTGCGTCGCGTCCGGTCAGCGCCTGTCCCTCCCCCAAAACCGACTGGGGGAGGGACCTGGGCGCGCTGCGCGCGCGGCTGATTCGAACGCGACCGGCGGTCGTCTGCTCTTGAGAACATGATGACCGGACAGGGCCGCATCGTCGTTCGCCACAACCGTTTCTGTTGTGCCGGACCCGCGGCGGATGTATCATCCGTTTGGTACTCTTCTGCTACTCCGCCTCTCCCCGTCTTCGCGGGAACCCATGCCGAGGCGCGTCTCCCTCTCGCTCGTCCCGATCCTCGTCGCCCTCGCCCTCTGCGCCGGCGCGCCGCTGCGCGCGCAGGTTGCCGGGGCCGTGCCCACCATGCCCGACGTGGTGGGCATGCCGCAGGACCAGGCCATGGGCCGCCTGCGCGCGCTGCAGATGAACGTGCAGGTGCGGCCGGTGTCGTCGGCGCAGCCGCGCGGCGTGGTGGTGTCGCAGGAGCCCGGCGCGGGCTCGCCGGTGCGCGTCGGTTCCGGCGCGGTGCTCGAGGTGTCGACCGGCCAGCCCGCCAACCAGGGCCAGACGCAGGGGCAGACGACCGACGGCGCGTCCGGCGGCGTCAGCGGGCCGCGGATCGGCGTGCGCGTGCGCATCCCGTCGCAGGTGACGGTGCCGGACCTGACGGGGATGAGCCCGACGATGGCGCGCATCCGCCTCGTCACCGGCAACCTGATCCCCGGCGGGATCGATTCCACCGCGGCGCCCGACGCGCGTCCCGGCCGCATCGTGGCGCAGGATCCCGCGCCCGGCACCGTCGTGCGCCCCGGTACCCGCGTGCGCATGACCATCGCCAACCGCGCCCGCACGCCGGTGACGCCGCCCGCGCCGCCTCCAGCGCCGAAGCCGGAGCTCGTGGCCGTGCCGAACCTCGGCGGGCAGAGCGTGGCCGACGCGCGGACGGCGCTGGGCGGCGCGCGCCTCCTCCTCGGCGGCGTCGACAGCACGACGTCTTCCGCGCCGATAGGGACCGTCGTCCGCCAGACGCCCGCCGCCGGCGATTCGGTGCAGCCGGGGACGATGGTGTCGATCGTCATTGCCCGGCAGCAACTGGTGACGGTGCCGTCGCTCGCGGGGCAGACGCTGCCGACAGCGCGGCGGACGCTCGTCGACGCGGGGCTGCGCCCGGGCGCGGTGACGGAGCAGGAGCGGCCCGGCGAGCCGGCGATCGTCGGCCAGTCCGTTCCCGCGGGGACGCGGGTCGCGCCCGGCACCGTCGTGAACCTGACCGTCTCGCGCGCGCCGGTCGTGGTCCTGCCGCCTCCGCCTCCGCCGCCGCCGCCCGCGGCCGTCGATACACCCGCGCGCCCGCAGCCGAGGGACACCACGCCTGCCACGCAGCCTGCCCCGACCGATACGACGCCGGCTGCGCAGCCGGTGGACAGCGCGGCGATCGCGCAGCCGGCGGAGCCGCAGCAGCCCGTCGTCCCCGCGACGCAGCCGCAGGCGCAGCAGCCCGCGCGGCCTCAGCCCGCGGCGCAGACGGGCGGCTTCCCGCGCGCGGTGCTGTGGGGGCTGATCGCGCTCCTGCTCATGGCCGCCGCGGCGGTGACGTATCTGCGCATGCGGCGCCGCGTCGTGGTGTCCGCGCCGAAGCCGCAGCCGATGGTGGCCGCCGCGCCCGCGCCGCCCGTCGGCGTGCGGATGCGCGTCTCCTCCGGCGAATCGCGGACGACGTCGGAGACCGGGAGCGTGGCGGGGAGCGGGCGGGTGAAGCTGGGCGTCCGCATCGCCGATCCGCGGCCGGTGGAGGCGGATGGGAAGGCGCCGCTCGGGCCGGGGCGCGTGGCCGTCCGCGCCGTGGAGAGCCAGGCGCCGCCCGTGCCGACCGAGCAGCCGGAGACGGTTGGCACAGCCAATCGCATACGCGTGCAGGTCCGCCGCGACGAGCCCGCGTTCCGGGCCGACGGCGGACCCGTGATCCTCAAGAGGAGATGACGATGGACCAGAGCCCCGATACGGTGGCCCAGGCGGTGGAGTTCGAGGCGTCGTTCGCCGACCGGGTGGCCGCCGCCGTGCGCGAGAAGCTGGGCCCGTTCCGCAGCTACGTCAGCGAGCACGTCTTCGAGGCGGCCATCGGCAAGGTGGTCGAGCAGGCCGCGCAGGTGCTCGACGCGCCGTTCGCCGAGCTGCTCACCGGCGCCTGGGAGCGCTATCCCGAGATCCGCGAGCTGGCCGACGCGCGCCGCCATCCCTCCGACGAGGAGACGATGCTGGAGCTGGCCGAGCACCGCTTCGCGTGGGAGTACGAACCGAAGATCGAGCTCGTCTTCAACGAGACGTATCCCGTCTCCATCCCCCTTAATGTGGGCGTGGGGGTGACGGTGCTCGGCGGCGTGCTGGTGGTGCAGGGCGGGAAGTTCCGCGAGCTGCGCGCGGGGCGGCTCAGGGTGGGCGTCCAGCTCACCGTCGCCGGGCAGGAGATGGAGCCGCAGAGCCGCGACATCGAGCTTCCCCGCGTCTTCCGCTTCGGCGAGGGCATCGCCATCCGCGAGACGGTGCCCGTCGGCAAGATCGCCGCGCCCGAGCCGGAGCCCGCGCCGGCATCCTAGCCGCGACGCGCATCGCCCCGCACGGCACCCGTGCGGGGCGATTGATGGAATCTCCTGGCACCGATCCGGCGATCTTCATCCTCCGCTCACGCGGACCGTGTCATACAGCCGGCGCGCGGCGCGTTCACTGGGCAACATGCCGGTTCGATGGTCACCAGATCACGGGAGGGACGAGCATGAAGCTGAAGTGTCTGGCCGTTTTCGGCGGGATCATCCTGGTGAGCGGCGGGTGCGCGCCCGACCGGCTGGTGTCGCCGACCGCTCCTTCGGGGCAGATGGTGCGCGCCTCGGAGGGTGCCAGCGTCTCGGCCCGGCCGATGGTCATCGTCGACGGGAAGGTGTACACGACGGAGAACGGCGTCCCCGAGATCGACGCCGCCCAGATTGCCAACATCGAGGTGCTCAAGGGCGACGCGGCGACGCGGGTCTACGGCCAGGCGGGCGCGAACGGCGTGGTGATCATCACCACCAGAGCGGGCGCCGAGGGCGGCGAGCAGCGGATCGCGCTGGACCCGGGCGCCACCTTCCGCATCCGCGGCAACGCCACCGTGGCGGCGGAGAATCCGCTGGTGCTGGTGGACGGCGTGGTCGTGCCCGTCTCCGCGCTGCGCGACATCGACGCCGACGACATCCGCGACATCCAGGTGCTGAAGGGCCCCGCCGCCGTGCAGCAGTACGGCGACCGCGCTGCCGACGGCGTGGTGCTGGTCCGCACCAAGGACGCCGACACCGTCAACTGAGCCCGTCGGCCGGACAGAACGCCGAACCCCTCGCCGGCCGAGCCGGCGAGGGGTTCGTTGCGTCAGATGGAGAGGGAGCGGCGCGTTGTCTCCAGGAACGATGGGTTTTCTCGGGGCGAGATGGATGGAACAGCTTTTCATCGCAGCGTCACTCCTCCTTGCGGCGAGCGGATGCACGCGTGCTGAAGGTACCGGAGGCTGAGGCGCTCTATGGCAGAGCGGGGATGAACGGCGCGCTCCTGATCATACTCAAGCACGAAGTCCCCGCCTCCGGGCAGGAGGGAAGATGAAGGTTCGGCAGGCTCTCGCCGCCACGCTGGTGCTTGCGGTCTGCGGGTGCGGGATGCGGATGCCACCGCGGCCGTCACCCGTCGTCATCGCGGACGCGCAGCCGCGGAGCGTGCTGCTGCGCGTTGCCGGTGCCCCCGTAACACACCGATGCGGCCGCATCTGTCCCGATTGCGGCGGGGTGGTGCGGGCGCGGCCGGATCAGCCGCCTGCGCTGATCGTCGTGGACGGGCGCGTGCTTCCGGTAGCGCCTGGAGCACCTGTCCCGATCGATCCCGCGCGCATCCAGAGCATCGAGCTGCTCAAGGGCTCCGAAGCCGTGCTACGATACGGACCGGCGGCCATGCACGGAGTCGTGCTGATCACCCTCAAGCACTAGCCGCCGCCACGCGCGGAGACACGACCCCCTCGCCCGTCTCCTGGGTCGGGCGAGGGGGTCAGCTGCTGTCGGAACGTCGCTGCGTCAGCGTCCGTTGCGCCTGCCGTACTCGGCGCGGAGCTCGTCCACCCAGCGCGGGCGCGCGCGGCCGCTGGCGTCGTAGCCCTGGGCGACGGAGTCCAGCACGCCGTCCGACGCCTCTCTGCGCGGCTCGGGCGAGAGGTCGTGCGTCAGCACCAGCAGCGCGGCCGAGGCCTCCTGGTAGGTCAGCTCCGCCGTCGGCAGCGCGGCGTACTGCAGGTACCACTTGCGCAGCCGGCGCAGCGTGGGCGAGTACGGCGCCGTGCCCATCAGGAACTTCTTCAGCCCGGTGGGGCTCATCCCGATCTCACGCGCCACTCCGCGCAGCGAGGTGTTCTCCACGCGATTGGCGGCCATCTCGCGAAGGTGCGAAACGGTGGCCTCTCTGGAGTGGGGAACGGGGCTGTTCGGCTCAACCATCGTTTGGGTCCTCCCATCGAGCAGAAGCGGGCCGGCAACTTCGGATTCTCTTCGGTTAATGATAAAGCCGAAGATTCTCCGAAGCAAGTGCCTGAACCAGCGTAAACGTGTGCTCGGTGTGTACTTAGGCCGCTTTTCCACAAACCCTTGGATGGGCAGGAAGAATCCAACTGCAAGCAGCGTATATGTTTGCGCGGTGGCGGGAGAGACGCGGATCTAAAAACCTGGTGGGTTTCGAAATCCTCCTTTCTTCAAACATTCAAACAGTTTACACGTGTCCAGCGCCGATTCGGAGCGTACTCCGCGTCCGCGGCGGCGCGAACGCATCGCCATCACCGAACCGTCTCGTCGCCCACTGAATGACTCACGCGGAGACGCGGAGGCGCGGAGAAACGGTCTCCTCCGCGTCTCCGCGCCTCCGCGTGAGAACTGGTCGTTATCGAGCCTCAGATCCCGTAGATCGGCCTTACCTTGGCCTCGAGGTAGCGCAGCAGCGGCTCGTGGCTCAGACGGCTGCCGGTGATGCGCTCGCACAGCTCGGGCGCGGAGAACCGGCGGCCGTGGCGGTGGACGTTCTCCTTGAGCCACGCCAGCAGCGCCCCGAACTCGCCACGGCGGAGATCGTCGTCGAGCGTGGGAAGCGCCTGCCGCAGCGCCGACCAGAACTGCGCCGCGTACAGGTTGCCGAGCGTGTAGGTGGGGAAGTAGCCCAGCGCGCCCATCGACCAGTGGATGTCCTGCAGGCACCCGCGCGCGTCGTCGGGCACCTCCAGCCCCAGGTCGGCGCGGATGCGCTCGTTCCACGCCTCCGGCAGGTCGCCCACCGCCAGGTCGCCCGACAGCAGCGCGCGCTCCAGGTCGAAGCGCAGCATGATGTGCAGGTTGTAGGTGGTCTCGTCGCTGTCGATGCGGATCAGGTTCGGCTGCACCACGTTCATCCCGCGGTACGCCGTCTCCAGGTCGAGCGCGTCCAGCCCCGACGGCGCGAACGCGCGCTGGATCTCCGGCAGCGCCCACTCCCAGAACGGGCGCGAGCGGCCCACCAGGTTCTCCCACATGCGCGACTGGCTCTCGTGGATGCCGGTGCTGGCCGCCTCCGCCAGCGGCTGCCCGAAGCGGTCGGCCTTGGGCAGGTTCTGCTCGTACATCGCGTGCCCGGTCTCGTGCATGGTGCCGCTGAGCGCGCTGGGGAACTGGTCCTCGGCGTAGCGCGTGGTCAGCCGCGTGTCGCCCGGCCCGATGCCGTCGCAGAACGGGTGCGCCGACACGTCCAGGCGCCCCGCCTGCAGGTCGAACCCCATCCGCCGCACCAGCTCCACGTTGAACGCCGCCTGCCGGTCGACCGGGATCGGCGTCCGCTGCCAGGCCGTGTCGGGCTGCACGCCGGACTCCGCGACCGCGCGGATCAGCGGCGTCAGCCCCGCGCGCAGCGCCGCGAAGGTGCGGTTGATCTCGGCCGTGGTCATCCCCGGCTCGAACTCGTCGAGCAGTGCGTCGTACATCTCGCCGCCCTCGGGCCAGCCGATGGCTTCCGCACGCCGGCGGGTGAGCGCCACGATCTTCTCCAGCCACGGCGCAAACGTGGCGAAGTCGTTCCGCTCGCGCGCTTCGCGCCACACGTTCATCGCCCGCGACGTGGTCTCGGCCAGCTCGCGCACCAGGTCGGGCGGGAGCTTGGTCGCATGGTCGAAGTCGCGCCGGATGCCGCGCAGGTTGGCGGCCGCCTCCGGGTCGGCGGCGAGCCCGGCGTCGGCCTCGCATTCCGCCAGCAGCTCGCCGAGCCGGGGGCTGGTGCGCCGCTCGTGGATCAGCGACGACATCAGCGCCGACTGCTCGGCGCGGAGCTGGGCGGCAGCGGGGGGCATGTACGTCTCCTGGTCCCACCCGATGATGCTGGACGCGGACTGCAGCGTGGCCGTCTCGCGCAGCAGGCGCCGCAGCTCGTCGTACGCCGGGTGCGCGCCGGCGGTCGTGGTGTCGCTCATCCTCTTCCTTCGATCAGGGCCGATGATCTGAACAGAGTTCAACAGCGGAGTTGGGCATGCCCCTCCGCTTCGCTCCGGGTCGGGCTGCGCGCGCCGTAGGGCAGCAAACTACGCTGCCCAACGGCGCCGGGCCCGCGGCGATCCCGTGCCGCCCCGCCTCACGCGCATCGAGACCTGCAATCTCGCCGCCGCCCCGCCGCGTTCTGAGCAACCGGGATGACGCTTGACACTTCAGACCGGGAGGATGGTTGACACCTCCTCACGGTGCTGACGCGGTTCACCACGGTTCGTTTTTTCGACTTTTTCCCTAGGGACGCGTCAGCAGCCCCACGGGAAAAGAGAGCTCAGGACAGCGCGAAGCTGCGCTCGTCCATCCGGGCCAGCAGCAGCTCGTAGAAGTAGATCGACCAGATGCCGTCGGCGATCTCTTCCAGCGCGACGTGCTGGCCGATCAGCAACTCGCTCAGGAAGATCGAGCGGTCGCGAAAATACAGGATGCCGTTCGCGCGCACCTGCCGCACGATGCAGTGTGCCGGGTACTCCGGCCCGGGCACGCGCTCGGGCAGCTCGCGCGGCGACGGCGCGTACAGCGAGCCGGG
>DASUYB010000196.1 GCA_036377595.1 Longimicrobium sp.
TCGACGGCGAGGATGCCGTCATCATCACCCGTGGGGGCGGTGCGTGAGCGCTGCTCCCACGTCGTTCCTCGGGAAGGACCTGCTCGCGCTCGAGCCGCTGACGGCCGAGCAGATCCGGCTCATTCTCGACACGGCGGAGCCGCTCAAGGAGATCAGCGAGCGGCAGATCAAGAAGGTCCCGACACTGCGCGGCAAGACGGTCGTCAACCTGTTCTTCGAGGCCTCGACGCGCACGCGCATCTCGTTCGAGTTCGCCGAGAAGCGCATGAGCGCCGACACGGTGAGCATCGCCGCCTCGGGCTCGAGCGTGCAGAAGGGCGAGACGCTGGTCGACACCGCGCGCAACCTCGAGGCGATGCGGATCGACATGGTGGTGATCCGCCACGCCTCCAGCGGTGCCGCGCGCTTCCTGGCCGAGCGCATCGAGTCCAGCGTGATCAACGCGGGCGACGGCAAGCACGAGCACCCCACGCAGGGCCTCCTCGACCTCCTCACCATCCGCGACCACCGGGGGACGATCGAGGGGCTGAAGGTGTGCATCTGCGGCGACGTGCTGCACTCGCGGGTGGCCCGCTCCAACATCCACGGGCTGAAGCGGCTGGGCGCGGAGGTCGGCGTCTGCGGGCCGCTGACGCTGATGCCGGCGGACGTCGACGCGCTGGGCGTGCGCTGGTTCAACCGCATCGAGGCGGCCATCGAGTGGGCGGACGTGCTGAACGTCCTGCGCCTGCAGCTGGAGCGGATGAAGGGCGGCTTCATCCCCAGCCTCCGCGAGTACAACCGCGTCTTCGGCGTCACCCGCGCGCGGGTGGAGGCCAAGCAGGGCGACCTCCTCATCCTCCACCCCGGCCCGATGAACCGCGGGGTGGAGATCGACAGCGACGTGGCCGACGGGCCGCATTCCGTCATCCTCCAGCAGGTGACCAACGGCGTGGCCGTGCGCATGGCCGTCCTCTACCTCCTGGCCGGCGGCCCCGCCCCCGAGGGAGGCGACGCGTGAGCCGGGTGCTGATCCGCGGCGGCCGCGTGGTCGATCCGTCGCAGGGGATGGACGCCGTCGCCGACGTGCTGATCGCGGACGGCCGCGTCGCCCGCGTGGGGGAGGGGATCGACGCGCCGGAGGGGACGGAGACGGTCGACGCGTCCGGCCTGGTCGTCGCGCCGGGGCTGATCGACGTGCACGTCCATCTCCGCGAGCCGGGCGGGGAGCACAAGGAGACAATCGCGACGGGGGCGCGGGCGGCGGCGGCGGGCGGCTTCACCGCCGTGGTGGCGATGCCGAACACCGATCCGCCGATCGACTCCATCGCCCTCGTGGGCTACGTGAAGGCGGCGGGATTGCGGGCGGGCGGGGCGCGCGTCTTCCCCAGCGGCTGCATCACGCTCGGCCAGAAGGGTGAGCAGCTGACGGAGATCGGCGAGCTGGTCTCCGCCGGCGCCGTATGCGTGACGGACGACGGGCGGCCGGTGATGAACGCCGGGCTGCTGCGGATGGCGCTGGAGTACGCGCAGAGCTTCGACCTTCCCGTGGCCGTGCACGAGGAGGAACTGACGCTCTCGCGCGGCGGGACGATGAACGAGGGGATCATCGCCACGCGGCTGGGGCTGACGGGCATCCCCAACGCGGCCGAGGACGTAATGATCGCCCGCGACCTGATGCTGGCGGAGCTCACCGGCGGCCGGCTGCACATCCAGCACGTGGCGACCCGGACGGGCGTGGAGCTGATCCGCGCGGCGAAGGCGAAGGGCGTGCGCGTGACCGCGGAGGGGAGTCCCCACCACTTCACGCTGACGGACGAGGCGGTGGAGTGGTACAACACCAACGCCAAGATGAACCCGCCGCTGCGCTCCGCCGCCGACCGCGACGCGGTGCGCGCCGGCGTGGCCGACGGGACGCTGGACGTGATCGCCACCGACCACGCGCCGCACCATTACGACGAGAAGGAGCAGGCGTTCGAGGACGCGCCCAACGGCATCGTCGGCCTGGAGACGGCGGTAGGCCTGGCCTACACCGAGCTGGTGGCGACGGGGCTGATCGACCTTCCCACGCTGGTGGAGCGGATGAGCTGCGCCCCCGCGCGGTCGATGAACCTCGACAGGATCGGCCTCGGCTCGCTCCGCCCCGGCTCGGCGGGGGACGTGACCATCCTCGACCCCATGGCGGAGTGGACGGTCGATCCCGCGCGGTTCGTCTCCCTCTCGAAGAACACGCCGTTCGGCGGCCGGAAGCTCCGCTGCCGCGCGGTGCGCACCCTCATCGGCGGGCAGACCGCCTGGCAGTACAACGCATGAGCGTGATCCCCCTTCCCTCGATCTCCCACCGCCCCGACCCGCGCGCGTACTGCGGCGGCGCGTGGCCACAGGTGCGCGAGCTGGCCGACGGCCGCGATGTGACCGCCTGCTTCCTGGTGCTGGACAAGCAGCGCAAGGAGACCAAGGCCGCGAAGCCGTATCTCCATCTCGTGCTTGGAGATCGGACGGGCTCGATCGACGCCAAGGTGTGGGACGACGCCGCGAGGTTCGACGCGCTCTTCGCCGCCGAGGACGTGATCGGCGTGCGCGGGCGGACGTCGACGTACAACGGCCGCGTCGAGCTCACCGTCACCGCCATCCAGCCGGTGCAGATCGGCGACGACGACCTGGAGCTCTTCGTCCCCGCGTCTCCCCGCGATCGCAACGTGATGGCGAAGGAGCTGGACCTGCTCGTCGACACCGTCGCCGACCCCGCGCTCCGTCTTCTCCTGCAGCGGATGACGGGGCGGAAGACGACCACGGGGAAGCAGTACCGTCTCCACCCCGCCGCGAAGCGGAACCACCACGCGTACCTGGGCGGGCTGCTGGAGCACTCGCTCTCGGTCGCGAAGGCGGCGGACGCGCTCTGCGCGCACTACGGGCGGCAGGGCGCGCGGGTGGACCGCGACCTGCTGGTGACGGCCGCGCTGCTGCACGACGTCGGCAAGGTGAGGGAGCTGAGCGCCGGGCGGTCGATCGCCTACACCGACGAGGGCCATCTCCTGGGCCACATCCTCATCGGCCTGCAGATGGTCACGCGCGAGGCGGAGCAGATCCCGGGGATCGACCCGCACCGGCTTCTCCATCTCCAGCACCTGATCGCCAGCCACCAGGGGCGCCACGAGTGGGCCAGCCCCAAGGTGCCGCAGACGCTGGAGGCGCTGATCCTCCACTATGCGGACGACCTGGACAGCAAGATGAACCCGGCCATGGCCCTCCTGAACGAGGTGGGGGAGGGGGGATGGTCGGCGTACGACCGCCACCTGGACCGCTCGCTCTTCCAGCCGCCCGCGTTCCCGCAGAACGCGGAGGTGGAGGCGGTGCCCGCGGCCGAGGTGGTGGAGGTGGTTCTCGACATGTTCCGCGGGTGACCGCGTTGACGCGCCGACAGGGAAGGACCGAGATGACGACTCCGAACCACGCGGGCGAAGGCGTGCACGACCTGGTGGCCCAGCGCGAGCAGCTGCGCGCCTGGATCGCGAAGCTCGACGAGGTGCAGACCGGCGCGCCCAGCCGCGTGGCCGAGCGCGTCCGCGCCGACTACCAGGACCGGCTGCGGCGGGTGACCGAGGAGCTGGCCAGTCACGCCGAGGAGGTGCAGCGCAGCCTGGAGGAGATGCGCGGCGAGCTGCAGCAGGCCGAGGAGCGCCGCGCGCAGGCGGTGGACGCGCTGGAGGAGACGCGGCTGCGCCACCTGATCGGCGAGCTCGACGAGCCGGCGTGGGACCAGCAGCGCGCGCCGCTGGAGCAGGACGTCTCCGCCGCCGATGAGAATGTGGCCCGCACGCGCGGCGAGGTGGAGCGCCTCTCCGTCCTCTCCGCGGAGATCGGCGGCGGCGCGTCGGCCGAGGCGGCAGAGGCGGTAGAGCCGGAGCCGGAGCCCGCGGACGACTTCGCCGCGGACGAGGAAGAGGCCGAGCCGCTCCCCGTCTTCGCCTACGCGCCCGAGGACGAGGACACGGGCGGCGAACCCGCTCCGCCCGCGGCTGAGGAAGAGGCGCCGGCGTTCGGCGACGAGCCGCAGGCCGCGGCCGCGTCTCCGCCCGAGGAGCAGGACGCCGGTCCGATCTCCGGCGAGGAGCTGGCGGCGTGGATCAGCGAGGTCGAGGCCGAGGTGCCGTCGGAGGAGATGCCGCCGGAGGACGCAACCGCCGAGGCTCCGCCCGCCGCGCCGCGGCAGGAGGCGGAGGGGTGGGACCCGTTCGCCAACGAGTTCGGCGGCTCGCCGGCCAACCCGACTACGCAGCCGGGCGACGCGGCGCAGGACCTCCCCTGGCTGGACTCGATCGACGGCGGCGCGGCGGGGAAGTGGGCCGCGCCCGCCGAGGAGGCGCCGGCCGACGACCTGGCCTTCCTCGACCAGTTGGAGCCCGCCGCCCCCGCGGCCGAGGAGCCCGCGGGAAGCGACCTGGCCGCGGACGACCTGGCCTTCCTGGAGGAGCTGGACCGCGCCATCAGCGGCGGCAGCCAGCGCCCGGCGCAGCAGGCCCAGCCGCAGGCCGGCGGGCGCGCGGAGCCGACCAGCTTCGGGCAGGACCTGACCGGCGGCTCCGGCGGCGGCATCAGCCCCGACGCATCCGCCGAGACCACGCAGGAGCAGCGCAAGCGCGGCGAGGCGCTGCTGTGCAAGGAGTGCGGGGCCATCAACGAGCCCCAGGCCTGGTACTGCGAGATCTGCGGCAGCGAGCTGTAGAAGGAATTCTCACGCGGAGGCGCGGAGACGCGGAGGTGCTCGCCACGGGCCTCCGCGTCTCCGCGTCTCCGCGTGAGAAACAGCGATGCTCCGCCTGCGACTGGCGTACGGGGACGCCGCTGGTGAGATTTCCCGCGTACGCTTCGTGCGTGGGCGAGACACCGCGATGCAGGGCTGACGACACACCGGTGAGGGGATGGGGACGAGGATGAAGATCGCGGTGCTGATGGGGGGCACGAGCGCCGAGCGCGAGGTGTCGCTGGCGTCGGGGCAGGGGATCGTGAAGGCGCTGCGCGGGCGCGGCCACGAGGTGTGGACGGTGGACACCGCGCGCGGCTACGTGCCGCCCGAGCGCGAGGCCGACCTCCTTCCCGAGGGCGTTCACGCCGCGCCGCCCGGCGAGCTCGAGGGCGCGCTGGACCCCATCCAGCTCTCCGAGATCGAGCAGATCCGCGGCGCCGACGTGGCCTTCCTGGCGCTGCACGGCGGGGCGGGGGAAGACGGCACCATCCAGGCGCTGCTCGACCTGATGGGCGTGCGCTACACCGGCTCCGGCCCGCTCGGCTCCGGCATCGCCATGGACAAGGACGTCTCCAAGCGCCTGTTCCGCGACGCGCAGGTGCCCACGCTGCCGTGGCGCGTGGCCCGGGCGCCGGAGTTCAGGTACGATCCCGACACCATCGAGGACCTGATCGGCTTCCCCTGCATCGTCAAGCCGTCCAAGCAGGGCTCCAGCGTGGGCATCACCGTGGTCACCGAGATCGGCCAGCTGGCGCCGGCGGTGGAGGAGGCGAAGAAGTTCGACACCGAGGTGATGATCGAGCGCTACGCCAAGGGGCGCGAGCTGACCGTCGGCATCCTGGGCGACCAGGCGCTGCCGCCGGTGGAGATCCGGCCCAAGAAGGGGATCTACGACTACCACAGCAAGTACACGCCGGGGATGACGGAGTACTTCTGCCCCGCGCCGCTGGAGGAGGAGGTCGTGGCCCTGATGCAGGCGTACGCGCTGCGGGCCTTCCGCGTGCTGAAGCTGCGGGGATACGCGCGCATCGACTTCATCCTGGCCCGCGAGCAGCTGTTCTGCCTGGAGGCCAACACCCTGCCGGGGATGACGGCCACCAGCCTGCTCCCCAAGGCCGCCGCCGCGGCCGGGATCGACTATCCCGAGCTGTGCGAGCGCATCGTGCAGCAGGCGATGGGGCCGGGGTGAGGGCGGACCGGAGCCGCCCCACCGGTGTACGGTAGGCCGTCCGCCGAACCCGCGAGAATCCACCCGTTCGAGACACATGCCGTACCGGGACAGCTACGCCGCGGACCCCACTGCGTTCGGCCCGCGGCTCACCCCCTGGGTCACCCGCCTGCTCATCGCGATCACCGCGGTGTTCCTGGGGCTGTTCATCGCCGACGACCTGCTGCGCCTGGGGCTGACCGAGTGGGTGGTCTGGGTGCCGCGGAACGTGCTGCGCCAGCCGTGGTCGGCGCTCACCTTCCCGCTCGTCCACCGCGAGATCCTGGGCACGCTCTTCACGCTGCTCACGCTCTACTTCTTCGGCGGCGCGCTCGAGACGCACTGGGGCGGGCGCGGCTTCCTGCGCTTCTGCGCGGTGTCGGCGGCGGGCGGGCTGGTGCTGTCGCTGATCCTGTGGGCGGTGCAGCCGGGGATGGGCGCCATGCCGCTGCTGGGCTTCACCGGCGCCATCTACGGGATGCTGCTGGCGTTCGCGGTGCTGTGGCCGGAGATGGAGATCAACATCTGGGGGATCATCCCGGTCAAGGCCAAGTGGCTGGCGCTGTTCTCGGCGGTGATCGGGTTCATCATCTCGGTGCAGAGCGGGGGATTCGGGCTGGCGCACCTGGGCGCGTTCGGCACGGCCTACCTGTATCTCCGCAGCCCGTGGGCGCCGCGCGCCTGGGGCGACCTGCCGCCGCGCCGCACGCCCGCGCGCAAGCCGCAGCGCGCGGTGGTGCCGTGGGCGGGGAAGAAGGAGGCGCCCGCGCAGACGCCCGCCGCCCCGCGCCCCGCGGCCGCCGCCGGTGCGCGCCGCGGCGCCCACGCCGAGAAGGAACTGCTCGACGACGTGGACCGCATCCTCGACAAGATCAGCGCCGAAGGCCTCTCCTCGCTCACCGAGGACGAGCGCAAGCGCCTGGACGAGGTCAGCCGCCGCTACCGGACGAACTGATTGACGGGACAGATGGGGGCTGCCCAACAAGCCCCCCGTTGGGCCCATGCGTCCGACGAATGTGACCTTGCCGCAGCTTCTTTATGGTTCCCTCGCTGTACTCCACTTCTTCCTCTCTTGGATGCATCCGACCATGGAAAAAATCTACAAAACAGTGCTTGCCGTCGTTGCCGTCGCCGCGATTGCGTTCATCGTCTGGTATACGCTGCGGCAGCCGATCGCATACTTGGGGCGGGGAATCTCGCCGTTGGAACCGCTCGTTCCACGGAATGCCACTGCCCTCTATTCTTCGGCGCTGGAAAGTTACTACCAGTACCGCGCCAACGCGGGCCGATGGAGCGCCGTGTACTTCGGGTGCACGTTCGGCGCGGCGCTGTTCAGCGCGGCGGCCGGAGTGATCCTGAAGCTCGACAGCCTCAGCAAGCGCGAAACGCTCCGGAAGGACCTGGCGGCCAGCCTCGCGGCGGCGGCGGCGCTGCTGATCACGCTGTCGACCACGGGGAACTTCGAGGCCAAGTGGCGCGCCAACCGCTTGGCGGCCAGCAGCATGGAATCGGTGATCTACCGTATCGCGAAGCCCGACACCGGCCGCGCGAAGATCCTTGATGACATGGCGGAGATCCACCGACGGCTCAACGAAAGCGTGGCCAGCGGGCAGGTCGTCACCATGCGGACCGATTCGGCCACGCGGGGAACGACGCAGACACCGGCGACGGGCGGCACTCCTGCTCCGCCCGCCGCTCCCGCCGCCCCACCCCCGGCGCCGCCCGCGCCGGTGAGGCCCTGACCGGGGCCAACCTGTGCGTATTCCTGCATCTGTGGGGAGTTTTCCGCGCTCTCACGGCAGCAGCGCGAGGGGCGTCACGAGCGGCGCCCCTCAAACGTTTGTTGGCCGTCCCGCGCCGGAGACATCTCCACCCACGCGATCGCGATCCATGCCCCGATTCCGTCCGCTGCTCGTCGCGCTGTTCCTTCTCGCCGCATCGGTGGTGTCGGCGTGCTCGGTCATCTCCGGGTCCGATGAACGCACCATCACCATGCAGGTCGGGCCCGTGCAGGTAGACTGCCAGGGAGAGGGGCAGCAAAAGTGCCTGATCGTGAAGGAGAACGGCGCGGCGGAGTGGACCTACTTCTACGGTCAGATCGAGGGCTTCACGTGGCAGCCGGGCTACGTGTACACGCTCGTCGTAGCCGTCCGGGAGATCGACAATCCGCCGGCCGACGGCTCGTCCCGCGCCTACCGGCTGGTGAAGGTGGTGGAGAAGACGCCCGTGACCTTCATCCCCTGAATTCGAACCAGCGGCAAGCACGACGGCCCGCATCCCTCCCGGATGCGGGCCGTCCACTTTCTCGCTGTCCCCTGTCCCTGGCTACATCCCCACGGCCGCCTTCATCTGCTTCGTGATGGTCTGGCGCGTCTTGTAGAAGTCCTCCCACGGGTCGCGGGTGAGCTTCTTCAGGCGCTCGATCACCGCCGCGGGGGTGAAGGCCTCGGAGCGGATCTTCGGCGACAGCTCCTCCCACGACAGCGGGACGGAGACGGGGCAGGTGCGCTTGGCCCGCGCGGAGAACGCGGAGACGGCGGTGGCGCCGCGCGCGTTGCGCAGGTAGTCCAGGAAGATCTTTCCCTTGCGCTTCGACAGCGTGCTCTTGGTGATGTACTCGCCCGGCGCGCGGCCGGCCACCTCGCGGCAGAACAGGCGCGTGAACTCCTTCACCTCCTCCCACGTGTGCCGCCGCGCCAACGGGACGACGACGTGCAGCCCCTTGCCGCCCGTGGTCTTGCACCAGCTCTCCAGCCCCATCTCGCCCAGCTGGTCGCGCACGGAGAAGGCGGAGCGCACCACCCGCTCCCACGCCACGTCCTCCGCCGGATCCAGGTCGAGGATGAAGAGGTCGGGGCGGTCGACGTTGTCGTTCTTCGATCCCCACACGTGCAGCTCCAGCACGCCCATCTGCACCATCGACACGAGGCCCGCGACCGAGTCTACGTAGGTGTAGACGTCCTCCTCGCCCGTGTTCTCGGTCACGTCCACGCGGCCGACCGGCCTGGGGAAGTTGTCGTCCGCGTGCTTCTGGTAGAAGCAGGGCTTCCCGGCGCCTTCCGGACAGCGGACCAGCGTCAGCGGGCGGTCGGCGCAGTAGGGGAGCATCCAGTCGTCGCCGATCTCCTCGTAGTAGCGCGCCAGCTCCAGCTTGGTGACGCCGACGTCCGGAAACAGCACCTTGTCGGGATTGGAGATGCGCACGCCGGCGACCTCCGCCTCCGGCCCCTTCCGCCCGCGCGAGCGGCTGCGCGTGCTGGGCGGCCGCTCCAGCAGCCCGCGGTTGCGCAGGGGGCGGGGATACTCCTCGCGCTCCTCGGAAACCTCTGAGGGCGGGGCGGGGGAGTCCTTCGCGGCCTTCGCCACGGGCTGCTCTTCCTCGCGCACCACGTCGCGGGGGGACTTGTCCTCGCGCAGCCCCTGGAAGGTGGGGTGGCGCAGGATCCCTTCCTCCGTCCACTCGGTGAAGGCCACCTCGCCCACCAGCTGCGGCTTCACCCAGTGCACATCGCGCGGCTTGCGCTTGCCGTAGTTGGCGAAGGGCGTGGTCTCCGCCGCCAGCTTCTTCAGCCGGCGGTGGAGGTCGCGCAGCGTCTCCTCGTTGAAGCCCGTGCCCACGCGGCCGGCGTGGATCAGCTCGCCGTCGCGGTAGAAGCCCAGGATCAGCGAGCCGAAGCCCGAGCGCGAGCCCTTGGGGTCGGTCCAGCCGCCGATCACGAACTCCTGACGCTTCTGGCACTTCACCTTCAGCCAGTCCTTCGCGCGCTTCGACAGGTAGCGGCTGTCGGCGCGCTTGGAGATGATCCCCTCCAGCCCCATCCGGCACGCCTGCGCGTGAAAGGCCTTGCCGCTCCCCGTGACATGGTCGCTGTAGCGCAGCGGCCCGTCCGCCGCGCCGCCCAGCAGCGCCCGCAGCGCCTCCTTGCGCGCGGAGAGGGGAACGCCGCGCAGGTCGATGCCGTCCAGATAGAGGAGATCAAAGGCATAGAAGACCAGCTCGTCCTGCCGCCCGTTGTTGAGCACGTTCTGCAGCATCTGGAAGCTGGTGGTGCCGTTGGGTGCCACGATCACCACCTCGCCGTCCAGGATCGCCTGCCTGGCGGGGAGCGTCTTCAGCGGGGCCACCAGGCCGAAGAAGCGGTCCGTCCAGTCGTTCGCCTTGCGCGTCACCAGCCGCACGCGGCCGCCGTCGATGAACGCCAGGATGCGGTAGCCGTCGAACTTGATCTCGTGCAGCCAGTCTTCGCCCGGGGGGACGTCGTCCACCAGCGTGGCCAGCTCGGGAAGCAACTCCTTCGGCATCGCCGCCTTGCGCGCGCCGGGCACGGTGGGGGCGGGGGATGCGGGCGCCTTCGCGCGCGCGGTCTTCCCGGTGACCTTCGCCTTCACCTTCGCGGCCACCTCGGCGAAGGGGCGCGACTTCGTGGGGGGGCGATTGGAGCGCCAGGTGGCGTCCGCGTCCGCGGCGATCTCCTCGATGGAGCGTCCAGTTTTGACGGAGAGCGCCTCGTCCTCCGTCACCTTGCCGGCGCTTTCGGGCTTCGCGAAGTCGTCGTCGTCCTTGAAGAGCAGCCACTGCTCCTTCTCGCCCTCCTCGCCGCGGCGCGAGCGGACCAGGTGCCAGATGCCGCGCAGCTTCTCGCCGTCGAGCCGGAACTTGAGGTGGCCCTTGCGATATCCCTTGTGCGCGTCGTCCACCGCCTCCCAGCGGCCGGCGTCCCAGAGCATCACCGTGCCGCCCCCGTACTCGCCCTTGGGGATGATCCCCTCGAAGTCGCCGTACTCGACCGGGTGATCCTCGACGTGGACGGCCAGGCGCTTGACGGTGGGGTCGTACGAGGGGCCCTTGGGAACGGCCCAGCTCTTCAGCACCCCGTCGAGCTCCAGGCGGAAGTCGTAGTGCAGGTGGCTGGCGGCGTGCTTCTGCACCACGAACGCCAGCGAGGGGCCCGAGTCGTGCTCGCGCCCCCGTGGCTCCGCGGTCTTGCTGAAGTCGCGCTTGCGGTGGTACTCGCCGAGTCCCATCGCGCGCCCCGCCTCAGGCCGTCTTGCGCGTGCGCGTCCGCGGCTTGGCGGGCTGCGCGCTCTTGGGCTTGGCCGCCTTGGCGCCCTTGGTCGACGACTTCTTCCGCGGCTTCTCCTCTTCTTCCTCCTCCTCGTCCGCGGCGTCGCGGCCGCGCTGGGTGGCCTCGACCGACTTCTTCAGCAGCGCCATGATGTCGATCACGTCGCCGCGCGGCGCCACCTCCTCCACCGGCGTCTCGTCGAGCACCTCGGTCTGTCCGCTTTCGATCTTCTTGCGGATCAGCGACATCAGGTCGTCGCGATAGGTGTCGTGGTACTTCGACGGGTCCCACTCGGCCGTCATCCCGTCGATCAGCATCTCGGCCATCTTGACCTCGCGGTCGGTCACGCCCATGTCGTCCAGCTCGCCGCGCGGAACGTCGAGCTCGTCGGTGCCGCGGATCTCGTGCGGATAGCGCAGGATCTCCAGCACCAGCACGTCGCCGTGGGGGACGACGGCCGACAGGTACTCGCGCGAGCGGATGACCACCTTGGCGATGCCGACCTTCCCGGCGCGCTTGAGCGCCTCGCGGAGCAGGGCGTAGGCCTTGGTGTTCTTCTTGGTGGTGGGCGCCAGGTAGTACGGCTTGTCGAAGTACTCGGGATCGATGTCGTCGAGGTCCACGAAGTCGGTGATGTCGACGGTCTGCGTCTTCTCGGGGTTGGCGCGGCGCAGGTCTTCGTCGCTGATCAGGACGTAGCGGTCGTCCTCGTACTCGTAGCCCTTGACGATGTCCTCGAGCTCGACCTCCTTGCCGGTCTCCTTGTTGTACTTCTTGTAGCCGACCGGGGCCAGGTTCTTCTTGTCGAGCTGCCTGAAGCTGATCTCGTCGCGCGTCTCGGCGCTGAACAGGCCGACGGGGATGCTGACGAGGCCGAAGCTGATGCTGCCTTTCCAGATCGCGCGTGCCATCCGTGGCTCCTTGGTAGCGTAGTCCGCCCCTAAGGTGCAACCGACGCGCCAGTTCGTATAATAAGCGTTATGTAAACTTTAATTGAGGAAAGCTGTGGGAAACCGGGATCGTTCTCCACGAGACGGCTCCCCCGCTGGGTTTCGAGGGCAGATCGATCACGGCGTGGACGGCGGCGGCCAGGTCGCAGCTCGGATGCGTGGAGAGATGATCACGCGCCGGAAGAAAGATGAAACGATGCGACTGAAGTCGCGGCTACACCACACGAAGTCCGCCTTCGCGGACTACCGGCATCCGCTCGACCGCGATTCCGGTGCGCGCGAGCGGGATCTGTGCGGCGCCACCTTATATGTGGCGCCTGCCCCATTGATTGCCGTTGCCCTGGAACCTTCGCCGAGGACGCGCACGAATGCCTGGGCGTGCATCGAAGTCCGCGAAGGCGGACTGTGTGTAGTTGTAGCCGCGACTTCAGTCGCATCGTCCTTTCCTAACGATAACAACCTAAGCATTTACAAGACAACCATTTACGGATTCGCAACACATCCTGTTAAGCCTGTTGTTCTCTACACACCTGTGAATGATTCAACATCTATAACAAATGTTGATATGGGCGATGCTCGGACACGAAAAAGCCCCGCCGCTCGGGAAGGAGCGGCGGGGCGATTCAGATCGTCCGTCCCTGCTCACTCCATCGTGGCCAGGACGCGCTGGGCTTCGGCGGCGAGGTCGGGGTCCTTCCCTCCCGCGATGGCGAAAATGGCCTCGCGCGCGGCGGGCGTGGGGATGCGGGCGATGGCCGCCAGCGCCGCGTGCTTCACGCGCGAGAGCTTCTTCCCCGCGAACAGGCCGCGCTTGTTGACCACGCCCAGGAGCACCGGCAGCGCCTCGCCCGAGCCCAGGCGGCCGAGGGAGTGGATGGCCGCGACCTGCACGTCCTCGTCGCCGCTCTCGTTCACGATGCGGGTGAGGAACGGCACCGCGGTCGGGTCACCCAGGGCGCCGGCCGCGTGGATGGCGGCGCGCTTCACCACAGGGTCGCGGTCGTTGTTCAGCAGGTCCAGCAGTACGCGCAGCCCGCCGCGCCCGCCGAGCACCGCCGCGTACTTGGCGGCGTCGATGCGCACGCTGGCGTCCGGGTGCCCCGCCGCCTCGCTGATCCATCGCAGCGCCACGTCGGGGTCGGCGCCCGGGAGCACGGCCAGCTCGAGCAGCATCCGCGCGCGCGCCGGAGAGGGGTCGCCCATCGCGCGGGCGATCAGGCGCTGCGCGGCGCCGTCCATCCCCACCAGGTGGCGGAAGACGGCCGCGCGCAGCTCCGCGTCGCCCGTGCGGAAGAGGATCGTCTCCAGCTGCGGCGCCGCGTCGGCACCGACGAACGCAAAGAAGCGGAGGATGCGCTCGCGGTCGTCCCCGCCGGCGCGCTGCAGGAGGTCGCCGAGGAGCGGGAGCGTCTCGGCCGCGCCCAGGCGCCGCAGCGCGCCCACCGCGCTGTCGCGGAAGATGCGGGTGCGGTCCTGCCGCTCGGCCTCGCGCTGGAGCGCGTCGAGGAGCGGAACCGCCTGCCCTGCATCGTCGCCGCGGAGGAGGCGCTGCACCGCGCGCGTGGCGGCCTCCACCAGCTCGTCGAAGCGCGCGGGGTTGTCGGCCGCGCGCAGCAGCGCCGGCAGCTTTTCCGCCTCTTCCTCCGCGCGGCCGCCCTGCGCGGTGCGGAAGAAGTGGAACATGTCGTTCGACGGAACCTCTTCCTCGCGCCCCGGCGCCGGCGCGGCGGGCTTCGGCGCGGACGGCGGCGGCCCCAGGTCCGGGAACTCGTCCAGCAGCTCGAAGTCGGAGAGGTCGGTCTCCTCGCCCACGTCGAACAGCTCGAAGCCGTCGACGGCCGCGGCACCGGCGGGCTCTCCCCCGCCCTGTCCCGCATCCGCGGAAGAAATGGACGGCACGGACCCGGTCTCCCCCGCCCCCACGACGGGTGTCGGCGCCGCACCCGCATCTTCATCCCCCCCAATCGTTTGCGGCGGCTGGACAGGCGCGGGCGCGGCCGCCGCGGACGGAGCTTCGGCCGCGGGCTTCGGCTTCTGGGGCGGGCGGTAGACCTCGCCGGTGCTGGTGCTGAGATAGATGCCGGCGGGCTTGCGCCGCTGCAGGCGCACGACCACGCCCTCCGCCGCGAGCTCGGCGGACGGCTTGGCGAGGATCTCGAAGAAGGTGCGGAGATCGGCCTCGCTCGCATCCGGCGTGAAGCCGACGCGGGTGACGCGGAGGACGATCAGCTGCCCCGCGGCGCGCAGGAGGCCGGGATCCACGCCACCCAGCGGCTTCCCCTTGAACAGGAAGCCGGTGAACTGGACGTCGAGCACGAGGTTCTTCGCGCGCTCGAACACCCCGGCCAGCCCCGCCGCGGCGCGCGTGGCCAGCACCGCGGGCTCCTCCTCGCGGAGGGCGGCGGCGGCCAGGGCGCGCAGGAACTCGGAGCCGGGGTTGGCCATGGGGGTGGCGAGGGATCGGCGGTAGGGAGAACTGAAGTCCTGGGTCCTAAGTCCTAAGTCCTAAGTGGGTCGTCTCCAGTCACTTAGGACTCAGGACTTAGGACCTTAGGACTTTTTGACCATCCAGCTTGCCGCGGATCGAGAGCCATCTCAGCCTCCAGACCCGCCAGACGGCTTCGCGGACGATGGCCTTGCTCATCTTGCTCTCGCCCACGTCGCGGTCCACGAACATGATGGGGATCTCGCCCAGGCGGTAGCCCTTCTTCCAGGCGCGGAAGCTCATCTCGATCTGGAACGCGTAGCCGTTGCTCTCCACCCGCTCCAGGTCGATGGACTCCAGCACCTGGCGGCGGAAGCACTTGTAGCCGCCGGTGAGGTCGGCGATGGGCACGCCGGTGACCTTCCGCGCGTAGACGTTGGCGAAGTAGCTCAGCAGCAGCCGGCCGATCGGCCAGTTCACCACCGTCACGCGGCCATGCAGGTAGCGCGAGCCCAGGACCACGTCGTACTTCTCCACCGCCTCCAGGAACTGCGGGAGGTGCCCGGGGTCGTGCGAGAAGTCGGCGTCCATCTCGAACAGCGCGTCGTAGCCGCGCTCCAGCCCCCAGCGGAAGCCCGCCAGGTACGCCTTCCCCAGCCCCTGCTTCTGCGTGCGGTGGAGCACGTGCACGCGCTTTTCGGCCGCCGCGATCTCGTCCGCCAGCTCGCCGGTGCCGTCGGGCGACCCGTCGTCCACCACCAGGATCTCCAGGCGCTCGTCGCGCGAGAGGATGGAGGGAATGAGGCGAGGGAGGTTTTCGCGCTCATTGAACGTAGGGACGATGACGAGGGCGCGCTCCAAGGCTCCGATCTGCGTGTGCCGGGGGTGCTTGCGGGGTCGGCGGGGGGCCGTATCTTGGGCCAGATGTCCAACATAGCCCACCCTGCATTCCCCGACAAGTGAAGGTCCTGTACCTGGTCACGGCCTACGCGCGCGACCCGTCCGACGTCATCACCCCCTGGCTGGTGGAGACGATCCGGCGCCTCGGCGCGCGTGGCGTGCAGGTGGAGGTGCTGGCCCCCGCGTACCGCGGGCTGGCGTCGCAGCCGGTGGCCGGCGTGCGCGTGCACCGCTTCCGCTACGCGCCGCGCGGCTGGGAGACGCTCACCCACGACCAGACCGCGCCCGACCGCATCCGCGAGCGGCCGTGGTTCCTGGGCCTCGTCCCGGGCTACGTGGCCGCCGGTTCGCGCGCGGCGGCGAAGCTGGCGAAGGAGGGGGGATTCGACGTCGTGCACGCTTTCTGGCCCATCCCCCAAGGGCTGCTCGGGCTCTACGCGAAGCGGAGGTCGGGGCTCCCGCTCGTCTCCACCTTCTTCGGGGTGGAGCTGACGTGGATGGAGCGCCAGTTCCCCTTCCTCGCCCCGCTGCTGCACCGCATCGTGCGCGGCTCCGACGCGGTGACGGCGATCAGCACCTACACGGCCGACCGCCTGCGCAAGCAGGTCCCCGGCGTCGACCCAGCGATCATCCCCTTCGGCGCCGCGGTGGACGCGCCCGCCGAGCCGCCGCCGTACACCTGGGATGGTACGCGCGACTTCGAGCTTCTCTTCGTCGGCCGCCTCGTCGAGCGGAAGGGCGTGCACCTCCTTCTCGACGCGCTCGCCTCGCTCCCGTCACATCGCCGCGTCGTCCTCCACGTGGTGGGCGATGGCCCCGACCGCGCGAAGCTGGAGGATCGGGCGAAGCGGCTCAACCTCGGCCCCCGCGCGGTCTTCCACGGCTTCGTCTCGAAGGAGGAGCTGCAGCGGAGGCTGGAGACGTGTGACGCCTTCGTCCTCCCCGCGGTGGTGGACGCGAAGGGAGATACAGAGGGCCTCGGCGTGGTCCTGATCGAGGCGATGAGCTACGCGCGCCCCGTGATCGCCAGCGCCGCGGGCGGGATCGTGGACATCGTGCGCGACGGACGCAACGGCCTGCTCGTCCCCCCCGGCGACGCGCCCGCGCTGGCGACGGCGATCGCGGGGATGATGGACGATCCGGCGCGCGCGCGGACCTTCGGCCTCAACGGCCGCGAAGATGTCGCCGCCAATTTCTCGTGGGACGTGATCGCCGACCGGCTCGCGGAGATCTACCGGCGCGTTGCAGCACGGACCGGCCTCGTCACGGGCGGCTGAAGCCGCAGCTACGGAAAAAGGAAAGCCTCGCAAACTGCGCGAGGCTCCAGGAGCATCCATTCGCTGCTGCGGCGCGGATCCCGGCCCGCCCACGGATGCCGGCCCCGCAGCCTGCGAAGCAGGCTTCCCAATGTTTCAGCCGCGGGTTTACCCGCCCGTCTCACCAAACCAATTCCGAGCGGTGGAGATCGAAGCCGCACCGCCGCAGCTCGGCGAGCAGCTCGTCCGCGTCCACCTGCTGGTGCGGCGCGAGGACGCCGGTGTGCGGCACCCGGCCGGCGGCGAGCGCGCGGACGGCGAGCACCGCCGGGATCACGGCCAGCCGGTACGCGTCACGTGGCACGGAGAGGACCAGCCGGACCGTGACCCCGTCGGCGGACTCCACCTCGCACCCGAAGCCGCCGTGCGCGCCGCCCAGCCTCCGCACCAGCGGAAGCGCCGCCGGCATCGCCCGCCGCATCGCCGCGCGCAGGGGCGAGACGCGCGCCGCGACGGCCAGCACCGCCGCCAAGCCCGGGACGTTCGGGTCTACGTACGCCTCGGCCGTCTCCAGCGTCGGATGGGCGCGCGGGAGAAGAACTCCGTCGGGCGTGTCGAACAGCCATCCGCGCCGGCGGCCGAGCGGATTGCCGCTCTCCCAGCGCCGTGACGAGCCGAAGCCGCGCTCCATCCGCAGCACCCCGTCCCGCAGCACGGCCACCGGCGCGCCCAGCGTCGACAGCAGCGACGCGGCGGTCGCGGAGACGGCGGTGTGGCGCGGCGTGGGGACGAGGAACGCCGTCAGCCGCACGGGCGAGGTGACGCCGCTCCACGCGATCATCGCCGACGACACGGCGGACGTGGTGCTGCACGCGGGAAGGAGGCGCACGCCCGCCCCGGTCGCGCGATCCGCCAGCGCCAGCACGCGGCGCACGTACGCCGACGCATCCGCAATATCCACCGCGTCGAACCCCACCTCGATCGCGGCCTCGGCGAGGGCGGCGTTGCGCGCCTGGAACGGGCCCGCGGCGTCGAGCACCACGTCTCCCGGACGAAAGGCGCGGCGCAGCGAATCGCGATCCTGCGCGTCCACCGCCAGGTCGGCGCCGCGGCGGGCGGCCGTGGTCACGGAGAGCCCCGCGTCGCGCAGCATGGCCGCGGCGGCCGCGCCGAAGAAGCCGGTGCCGCCCAGCACGATCACCCGCGTCATCGCAGCGCCCGTGGAAGTATCACCGCCAGCAGCACCAGGGCGGGAAAGAGCACGCCCGACGCGGCCACGAGCCCCGTGGCCCATCCCACCGCCCCGCACGCGCTGAGCGCGATCCCCGCAACCCACACCACCCACGCCAGCGCGCGCACCGGCCGCGGCAGCCCCGGCGTCCCCAGCGTCAGCACGATCCCGGCGATCGTGTAGAAGCCGTTGGCGAACACCGACGTGAGCACCGTCCCCACGCGCTGCACGTGCGCGAAGCCGGCCGCGTCGTCCGTCAGCGGCGGGAGCCAGGCGATGTAGAGCGATTCGCCCGTCAGGTCGCACGTCAGCCCCGCCGCCGCGATCGCGATCGCCGCCACCGCCAGGCGCGTGCGCGGCAGCGCGGACGCCCACCAGGCGTACAGCACCAGCACGCTGATCCCCGCCGCCATCCACACCGCGAACCCGGCGCGCCACGCCGCCGCGTGCGCCTCGATGTACGCCATCCGCGCCGCCAGCGACGGCTGGGCCTCGGTGCCGCCGCGCAGGACGAAGAGCATCGCCGCACCCGCCGCCGCGTGCAGCGCCGCGCACACGTACGGCGCTGCGCGGAGTTGCCGCGATGGCGATCGGCGGATGGGGCTCACGGCGGATGGACGCATGGAAGGGCGTGGCAGGGCGGGATGAGGCACAGCTTCGGACGCGCGGCCACGAACCTACGCTATTCCCGGCGAGGGTCACAATCCGGTGTCGCGGAGCGGTCGTGATTCTCGAATGCGATGCGATCGCTATTCGTACCGTGTAAGCGGCCCATATACCCAACCAGCACGCACATCTCCAGGCGTCGGCTCGGCTTCGACTCGTACCCACCTGTCAGTACGCTCGTAAACTACAAGCGACGTCCCGACTTCTAGGATTGGACCGAGCTTTTCGGCTTGTGTGTTGGGTGAGGCGCGGAGCCAAGCGCGCCTGACTACGCGCGCTGGCCGCGGAGGGTGCGCGACAAGCTCGTGGAGCTGGATCATCTCGGAGCGAATCCGTTCCAACTCTTCCGTTTGAGCTACCTGGGTCGCTTGCGCCTCTTCTTGGGAAGACGCGTCACGAAAGCGGTTCCACTCGCCACCCAAAGATTCGCCGATCGCCCCACCAGCGATGGAAATCAGGAGCACTGCGATCGCGAGAATGAGCTTGGCACGACCTTTTTCGTCGAGCAGACCGTAGTGAGAGAGGATGTCATCGATGAAGTCGGTGACACTCCGGTTGGTCAATTCAGGGTCGCCTTCGGCTGCGCGAACAACACCCTCGGCGAGTTCGTGAGCGACCTCGGGGAACTGGCCCTGCAGAGCGTCAAACGTGTCTGGGAATTCGAGTGCAGCAGACCCCAGCGCCGTCTCGAACTCGGGGATCAGCTTCGCGAAGTCAATACTGCCCGAAAAGCCCATCGCGAGCGTTCTAAAGGACGTACTCTCTAAATTCGCCTGGAGCGAGCGCATCCACTCGGTTTGCATTCGAAGGGTGCGATCAATCTCGGAAAATACAGGCGTACGGCTCCGAAAAACATCCAGATCCGGAAGGGATAGCGCGCGCCCTAGAACGGAATCCACGGTCTGGATTGCCACCGACGCGGTTCGCCCAGCGAGTCGGTCAACCAGGTCCTGCCGGCCTTGCAACTCCCGCTGCATACGCGAGAAAGGACCCTCAAGGAGCTCCTGCCGGCGGCGTGCCTCCTCCTGCATACGCGAGAAAGGACCCTCGAAGAGCTCCTGCCGGCGGCGTTCCTCCTCCTGCATACGTGAGAAAGGACCCTCGAAGAGCTCCTGTCGGCGGCGTGCCTCCTCCTCCATACGCGAGAAAGGACCTTCGAGGAGCTCCTCCCGGCGGCGTGCCTCCTGCTTCAAGAGCGTCTGAGTGCGTAGCAGGGTGTCGAGGGGACTGCGGTGGAGGAAGTCGGAGGGAGTCATTGCATCGACCTGTTGAAGGAACGGATATAGGCAGTTTACCCCCCGTGTTCGTGTCCGTTCGAATCCAACCAACGACACGGAAAGTGCTCCGGTGCGAACCCTTTCGTACGGCGCGGCGCGGATCCGCCGTGATGGCGATCGGCGGATGAGACTCGCGGTGGCTAGATCCATGGAAGCCGAGCGCGCGGGAATGATCGACTGGAGGATGATTCGCAGGAATGGGTTGTCGTTCCATTAAAGATGCGGATTCCTGCATCGACCGGAGTACGATCGCGCTTGCGTTTCCGCGCGCCGGGATCGAACGTCGAAGCTTGAACGCCGGCCGCCGGACCCTGTTCTCCGAAGGTGGCTCGATGAAGCGGACCGATCTCCTGCTCTGCGGCATGGCCGCGCTCCTGGCGGTGCCGGTCTACCGCGGCCCTTTCCGCCACCGGTCAGGGCCGGAGCCATTCCCGGCGGATCGTCTCGACGCCCGCCTTACCCAGTCGATCGTCGGGACCACCATCACCCTGCCGCACGAGGGCGCGGCGCGGGGCGAGGACGGCTTCGACGGACGTGATCTCTCCGGCTACAGCGCCTACAGCGACGGCGACGCGACCTGGGAGCTCCAGGGCGGCTGGCTGGTGGCTACGGGCCCCGCCGACCAGAGCGTGCTCGTCCGCCATGGGGTGGAGCTGGCCGACGGCTGGGTCCAGACCCTGTCGGACTGCGCGGACGACGGCGGGCTGGTGCTGCGCTTCCGCGACGCCAGCGACTACTACCTGCTCGCCTTCCGCGACGACGCGGCGCCCGCGCCGCGCGGCGAGAAGAACCTGGCGATCTACCACGTTCTCCGCGGCGAGTACCGCGAGCTGTGGAGCGGGAACGTCCTCTGGCCGCGCGGCACCCCGCACACCATCGCCTTCCAGGCCGCGGGCCCCGTCCTCCGCGCGGTGTTCGACGGCAAGGTGGCCGGCGAGGTGACGCCGGCGGCCGCGGAGAACGATCCCCGTCCGTACCACGGCTGGGGGCGCGTGGGCTTGCGCCACTACGGCGAGAATGCGGCCTGGGTCACGCGCTTCGCCGCCTTCCGCTGGCACGACGACGCCGAGCCGCTGACCCTTGCCACCCCGCGCGCCCACCGGCGCTGACTGGCGGCACCGTCGCCCCCCGCGGTTGTCCGGCGGCGCGGCCCCGGGGTCGCGCGCCTCGTCCCCATCCAACCTCCCCCATCTCCCGCCGGAGGCGCGGAGGCCGTAGAATTCACGGCTTCCGAGCCGACCCTGAGTACCGAGACGGGAGATTCATCCCCTGCCCAACCCCGCCAGCCCGGCGCGCCCGCGCGTCAGCCGGACCGACACCTCGCAGGTGGAGCCGCGCTACCTGGCGCTGCTCGAGGCCGAGCGCGCCACCTGGTGGTCGTCGGACAACTTCGACACCTGGAAGAACCTGTACGTCAGCGAGTACGCCCGTGGCTTCTACGTGGTCGACACGCTGCGCAAGTACGCGGGCTTCGAGCCCGACGGCAGGCGCGTGCTCGACATCGGCTGCGGCGACGCGGGCGTGCTGATCGCCTTCGCCGAGGAGGGCGCCCGCTGCGCGGGGATCGAGCTCGACGAGAAGTCGCTGGAGCGCGGTCGCATCCGCGCGCAGGAGCACGGGGTGGAGGTGGACCTCCGCAGCGGGATCGCCGAGGCGCTGCCGTGGCCGGATGGGAGCTTCGACCTCGTCATCCTCGACAACGTGCTGGAGCACGTCACCGACCGCCCGAAGACGCTCGACGAGATCCACCGCGTCCTCGCCCCCGGCGGGCTGCTGTACATGGTGACGCCCAAGCCGTTCTCCGCCTACTCGCTCTGGAACGACCCACACTACGACCTGGCCGGGCTCGTGCTGATGCCGCGGCGGATGCAGATCTGGTACTTCGAGAAGCTGCGCGGCGGCGGCGAGGGCACGTACGACGTGGGCGTGATCCCCACGCGCTGGCGGCTGCGGAAGCTGTTGAAGGCGGCGGGCTTCTCCCCCGTCGTCTCGCCGCGCGAGCTGTGGGTGCACTACCTCCGCAACCGCATCGCGCGGCCGGAGGAGGTGCGGCCGGGGCTGAAGCGGAAGCTGTCGGCGTACTTCTCGAAGCGTGGCTGGCCGTTCGAGAACCCGCTGATGCGCTGGTTCTGGGACGTGTCGATCGGCTCCAACTTCTTCATCGCCAGGCGCGACGGGTGATCGGGATCCGCGGGAAGGATCGGCGCCCGTCCCCCAGCTCACGTGTGGACGCGGCGATAGATCCTTCGGCCTGCATCTTCTTGCGCGGACGCTGGTTGCGGTGTGGCCGGCCTCAGGATGACGTCTACCGGCAGACGTGCTGGCAACGAATTGGGAGCGCGGGATGAAGCTGCGCGTCCTTCACGTCATCTACGACGACCCGCAGAACCCGTGGGTGGCGGGCGGCGGCGCGGTGCGCGTGCTGGAGCTGTACCGCCGGCTTACGGACCGCGTGGACGCGACGGTGGCGACGGGGAGCTTTCCCGGCGCGAAGGACGAGGTGATCGACGGCGTGCGCTACCTGCGGCTGGGTGCGCGCGGGCCGTACGCGTGGAGCCGGGTGACGTACGCCGCGGCGGCCAACCGGCTGCTGCGCACGGCGGAGTACGACGCGGCGGTGTTCGACTTCTCGTCATACACGCCCATCTTCATGCCGCGCGACCGCCCGTCGGGCATCACCGTGCACCACGTCACCGGGCCGACGGCGCGCGAGCGGTGGGGCCCGGTCCTCGCCCCCGCCCTTTCCGCGCTCGAGAAGGCGATGATCCGGCGGGCGCGCCGCCTCACCGCCACGTCGACGGCCACGTACGAGCTGCTGCGGACCATCGTCGCGCCCGAGGTGCCCATCGACCTTGTGTACGCGGGCGTCCCCGGCGAGCTTTTCGACCTGCCGCGCCGTCCCGGGCCGTACCTGCTCTACTTCGGCCGGCTGGACGTGATCCAGAAGGGGCTGGATACCCTGCTCGAAGCGGTCGCCATCCTGGCCCGGAAACGGCCTGAGGTGGAGATGCGCATCGCGGGGCGTGGCAAGGACATGGAGCGCGTCCGCTCGATGTCGCGCGAGCTGGGGATCGAGCGCAACGTGCGCCTCCTGGGCGCCGTGGACGAGGCCGAGCGGCAGCGCCTGTTCGCCGGCGCGGCGGTGCAGCTGATGCCGTCGCGCTTCGAGGGGTTCGGGATGGTGGCGGCCGAGGCGATGGCGGCGGGCGTGCCGCTGGTGGCCGCCGCGTCCGGCTCGCTCCCCGAGGTGGTGGACGCGCCCCGCGGCGGCGTGCTCGTCCCCGCCGGCGACGCGCAGGCGCTGGCGGACGCCACCGGGCGGCTGCTCGACGACGCGGCCGCGCGCGAGGCGCTCTCCGCCTCCGCGCGCATCTCCGCGCAGCGCTTCCGCTGGGAGACCGTGGCCGACGCGCACTTCGAGTTCCTGCAGAAGCTCGCCGCGACGGGCTCCGGAGCCGGATGAAGCAGGGCGACTGAAGTCGCGGCTACAACGACACGAAGTCCGCCTTCGCGGACTACCGGCCGCGGCGCAGACGCGGGTTTCGGCGCTCGCGACGGGCTTGGATCGAGGCATCGGGTCAGCTGCGAGCGAAGCGAGCCCTTGTCCCTCTCCCGTGCTGTTCGGGAGAGGGACCGGCGCGAAGCGCCAGGGAGAGGGCGCGATGCCGCGGCGTGCACCTCCCGCTCTCGAGCACCGCGATCTCCAACCGATCGATTCCGAATCACCACCATCTGCCGAACGTGACCAAGAAGACCGCACCCGCCGCCGCGCCCGCGCGCCGCGCCTCGCTGCTGGCCCCGCCGCCCGAGCACGAGCCAGGGTTCGGCGCCGGCACGGCCGCCGCCATCTACTTCGGCCTGGCGCTGCTCTACTTCCTCCCGGCGTTCCTCCCCGGGAAGCAGATCTACGGGACGGACTTCAGCAACGCCGGCTACTTCTTCCAGGACTTCCTCTCCCGGAGCTTCGCCGCGGGCCATCTCCCCCGCTGGGTGCCGTACCTGATGGGCGGCGTACCGCTCTTCTCCAACCCCGGCAGCACCTACTACCCGGTGCGCTTCGTGGCCGACTGGGTGCTCCCGGTGAAGGGGATCCTCCCCGCCATCTTCCTCTTCCAGTTCTTCGTGGCGGGATGGGGGATGTGGCTGCTGGCGCGGGAGACGGGATGCCGGCGCTGGGTAGCGTTCGTCGCCGGGCTCTGCTTCCAGTGGACGGGGATCCTGACCTCGTGGGTCTACGCCGGCCACGACGGGCGGATCATCGTCGCGTCGTTCATCCCCCTGCTCTTCTATTTCCTGCACAACGGCGTGCGGACGGGGCGGCTGGCGCCCTTCGCCGGCGCGGCGGCCGCGATCGGGTTCGCGCTCCTCTCGTTCCAGATCCAGGTCGCGTGGTACATGCTGGTGGGCGCGGCCGCTTGGGCGGTGTTCTGCATCGTGCACCTCGACACCTTCCGCGACCGGCCGCGGCTGCTGAAGGTGCTGGCGATGGGGATCGGCGCGGTGGCGTTCGGGTTCGCGATGGCGGCGGTCAACTTCCTGCCGTTCAACGGCTACGTCTCGCACTCGCCGCGCGCGGGGAGCGAGGGACGCGGCTACGACTACTCCGTCTCGTACTCGATGCCCCCGGCCAACCTCGCCGCCATGGCCGTCCCCGAGGCGGTCGGCGCGTCGGTGGGCGATCCCACTGACGGGCACCCCGTCTTCCCCGCGTACCGCGGCGCGAACGGCTTCAAGCTGCACAGCGAGTACGTCGGCGCCGGGGTGCTGGTCCTCTTCGCGCTCGGCTTCTACTACGCCCGCCGCAGCCGCGCCTGGCAGTTCTTCGCGGGATCGGGGCTCTTTTTCCTGACGATGGCCCTGGGCGGCAACACGCCGCTCTACCGGCTGTACTGGGCGGTTCTGCCGGGGTTGAAGAAGTTCCGCGCGCCGGACTTGGCCTACTGCATGGTGGCCTTCTCCTTCGTGGCGATGGCCGCGCTCACGCTCGAGGCCATCGCCCGCGCGCGCGAGGCCGCGGCGGACCGGAAGTCTTCCACGGAGGCGCGGGAGAAGCCGGAGTACGTGCTCTGGATCGGCGGCGCCATGATCGCGCTGGTGATGCTGGGCGCCGCGGCGGCCGGCTCGGGCGGCGGTGGGGCGCCGGGCGAGCCCAGCGCGGCGGGAGGCTGGCTGCGCTTCCTCTTCTTCGGCGCCGCGGCGACGGTGGCGCTGTGGATGTGGGCCTCGCGCCGCCTGCCGTCCACGGCGGCGATGTGGATCCTGGCGCTCGTCGTCACGCTCGACCTGTGGAGCCTGGGGCGGAAGTTCTTCTACACCATCCCCGGGCCGGGGGAGATCTACGCCGCGGACGAGGTCGTCGGCTTCCTGCAGACGCAGCCGGGGCCGTATCGCATCTTCCCGCTCCCCGGCGGCTGGCCCGGCTACCCGCTGGGGCGCGACTATCCGATGCTCTTCTCCATCGACCAGGCGGGGGGCGAGCACGGCAACCAGCTCCGGCGCTACAACGAGTTCGTCGGCCCCGGCCAGGGGATCGAGCCGGACTACCACAACTTCGCCGATCCGCGCTTCCTGGCCGCGGACAACGTGCGCTTCATCGTCAGCCCGCAGTTGCTGAACATGGAGGGGCTGCGCGAGGCCTTCCGCGGGCAGTCGGCCGTCGTCTACGAGAACACGCAGGCGATGCCCCGCGCCTGGATCGTGGGCGAGGCCATCCGCGCGGGCGAGGCGCAGACCATCGCCGCGCTGCAGTCGCCGCGGTGGGACCCGCGCCGCAACGCGGTGGTGGAGAGCCCGCGCGACCTGGCGCTGGCCGGGCCGGCGCTCCGCGGCGCGGCGCAGGTCACGCGCTACACGGCCGACCGCGTGGAGGTCACCGCGCAGTCGGACGGCGCGGGGCTGCTGGTGCTGGCGGACAACTGGTATCCGGACTGGAAGGCGACGGTCGACGGGCGGGCGACGGAGATCTACCGGACGAACCACACCTTCCGCGGCGTGGTGGTCCCCGCCGGCACGCATCGCGTCGTCTTCACCTTCGATCCGCCGTCGCTGCGCACGGGCTTCATGATCTACCTGGCGACGTTCGGGATGCTGGCGGCGTACGGCGCGTGGCTGCTGGTCGCGCATTTCCGCCGCCGCGGCGTGGAGACGCCCGACGCGCCGCCCGAGCCGGCGCCGGCGGGATGAGGGTGCCGCCCGCGCTGAAGAAGGCCGCCACCGCGCTCCTGGTCGCGGCGGCGGCCTGGTTTCTCTGGCGCAGCGTCGCCCGCGACTGGCCGCGCGTCCGCGCGTTCGACTGGCACGTCGACCCGCTCCTCCTCGCCGCCAGCGTCGTCGCGCTGGTCGCCGTCCTCGCGTGGGGCGTGTTCGTGTGGAGCCGCGTGCTGCTGCGCTTCGAGCACGCACCGGTGCCCTTCCCCACCCTGCTGCGCATCTGGTTCCTGTCGAACCTGGCGCGCTACATCCCCGGCACCGTCTTCCAGTTCCTGACCGCCGCGCAGCTCAGCCGCTCCGCCGGCCTCTCCGCCGCCGTGCTGCTGACGTCGCTGCTGGTGCACACGGGGATGAGCCTCCTCTCCGCGCTCGTCGTCTCCGCGTGGACGCTGGCGGGGACGCTCCTTCCCGCGATCCCGCCGGGGGTGATCGGGATCGCGGCGACGGTCGCGGCCGCGCTGTTCGTCCATCCCCGCTTCCTGAACGGCGCGCTGGGGATCATCCCCCGGCTGCTGAAGAAGACGGTGATCCGCTGGAACGGGTCGTGGGGATACGGCCTGGGGCTGCTGGCGCTGTCGATCGTGAGCTGGGCGATCTACGGCGGCGCGTACTGGCTCTTCCTGCGGTCACTGACCCCGGTCAGCTTCTCGCATCTCCCGATGCTGAGCGGGGTTAACGCGCTGTCGTTCGTGGTCGGCTGGATCGTGTGGATCGCCCCCGCCGGCGCCGGCCCGCGCGAGGTGGCGATGAAGACGCTCCTTCTCCCCCTCCTCCCCGGCGGCATCGCGGCCATCGTGGCGGTCGCCGCGCGGCTGTGGACCATGGCCGCGGAGCTCCTCGGTGGCGCGCTGGCGCTCCTGCTGGCGCGCGGGGCGCGGGCTGATGGTGCGGGCGCTGCCGAGGCGTCGCCGCCCGTGGCGTCGTGATACGCGGGAGCGTAGCGCGTTTGCACAGGGTGTCGTTACATTCCGCGCCTTCGGTATCCATGGAGAACGCACCATCATCATCGGTTGAACGCAGATGCTTGACGAGCTGAAGAACAGGCTGGGCGAGGAGATCGAGCGGCTGACGCACGAGCTGCAGGTCACGCTGCCGAAGGCCATCCAGAAGGCGGTGGAGCACGGCGACCTGCGCGAGAACAGCGAGTACAAGAGCGCGCTGGAGCGGCAGCAGTTCGTACAGGCGCGCCTGAACCACCTGACCAAGCGCTACGGCGAGCTGTCGAAGATCGACCTCTCGGAGATCCCCTCGGACCGCGTGGGCTTCGGCTCGCGCGTGACCGTGGTGGATCTGCGCACGCGCGAGGAGGAGACGTACACGCTCGTCTTCGGCGACTACATCGACATCGACAGCGGGCAGATCTCCGTCGCCAGCCCGCTGGGGCAGACGCTGATGGGAAAGAAGCCGGGCGACAAGGTCTCGCTCCAGCTCCCCCGCGGCGAGCGCAAGCTGATGATCAAGGAGCTCGTCACCCTATCGCAAATGGTCGACGACCAGGAAGACGCGGCCTGACGCCGCTTCGCCGATCGCGACGATGCACGAGAGCCGCGGGGACGATTCCTCCGCGGCTCTCGTCGTCAGCGCAGCCGAGAACCTCACGCAGAGACCGTATTGCGCCGTAACGAAGGGTGCTGGAGATTGGGGGTGATCGGATCTTCATCACCCGTCACCCGGAGGGCGCCATGCGGAAGCTGAAGCTCGACCTTGACGCGCTGGAAGTGGAGGCCTTCGACACGAACGCCGCGCCGGCCGCGCGTGGCACCGTGGCCGCGAACGAGAGCGACAGCGTGGAATCGCTCTGTTACGGGATGTGCACCAGCACGCAGCCCACGCAGGACCCGAACAACGCGTACTGCACCTGGGAAGCCTGCTCCAACACTTGGTGCTACAACAGTTGCTGGACGGACTGCTGAGCTGGACATGTGAAAACGATCGAGCCGCGGAGGGGTCTGCTCCTCCGCGGCTCGCTCGCGTACCCCATCGACAGTCACCGCCGGCGGCGGCCGCGCCAGGAGCCGTAGCGGCCGTCGCGGGCGCCGTGGGGCTGCAGCGCGTGGCCCTGATCGTCCGTGTGCCAGCTCTGCGACTGGAAGGCGAGGAAGAGAGCGATCCAGCGGTCCTCGCGCGGGAGGTGGAAGAAGAGCGCGCCGTCCTGCCCCGCCCCGTTGTCGTGCGCGTGGCGGCCGGGCGGGCTTCCCTGGTTCATGTGCACGTCGTGCAGCCCGTTGCCGGGAAGGAAGCCGAAGATCTGGTCGCGCCGCAGCGGCTCGGGTCCCCAGCGCCCGCCGAACGCGTAGATGCTCGCGTCGCGATCGCTCGCCGCGTGATGCACCCAGTGCCCGACCTTTTCGTTGAGATCGTTGTCGGGCCCGGGAAAATCCATCGGCAGCGGATGCATCTGCTCGCGGGTGACGAAATCGCCGCGCACGTAGTCCAGCCCCGCGCCCACGCCGGTCGGGTGGAAGCCGGGCGAGACTCCGCGCAGCCGCTCCGTCATCGGGTGCCGGAAGTCCTCGTCGCACGCGAACAGCAGGTCCGGCCGCCCCCGCTCGTTCGAGCGCGTGTCGACGGCGACGCGGAACTGCACCTCGTCCGCCTCCACCAGGATCTCGTAGTGTGGCGTGTGCAGCCGGTACTCGGGCACCCCTCGCAGCACCCGCCCCTTCAGCACCCCATAGTTGCGGATCGGCATCAGCGCGCCTCCTCCGCTCGGATTACCTCGCGCGCAAGGGACCGGTTGGCGCGCAGGCACTCCCCGCGCGGAACGAGCATGATCGGAACGGAGTGCATCGGTTCGATGGAGAAACGGACGCGGGCGATATGGGGGGGATCGCCACGAGGCTGGGGCGGGAGTCCGCGAAGGCGGACTTCTTGAAGTTCCAGCGGCGGGTTCAACCCGCCGAACTTCATCGCGACACAGAGGCTATGTGCATGCCGCGATTATAGATCCTTCGGCCTGCAACCGACGCCGCGAACGCTGGTTACGGTCTGGCCGGCCTCAGGATGACGTCTCTCGCGTGGTCTTCGCGGGTGCCCGAATCAGGGTACGCGCCGCCGCAGCTGGTCGAGCTCGGCGCGGAGGGTGGCGATGAGCTCGGCGATGAAGCCGAAGCCGAAGAGCAGGAACCCGATCGTCTCCAGCAGCCCCACCAGCGTCAGCAGCGGACGGAAGCCAAAGGGTGGCATCCAGTTCCCCACGCGAAGCACCACGGTCACCAGCCCGACGAGCATCCCCAGCACGATCAGGATCAGCCCGGTGCCGCCGAAGAACTGCATCGGCTTGGCGCTGAACTTCAGGTAGAACCAGACGACGATCAGGTCGCCCACGCCCACCAGCACGCGGCGCTTCCCCGAGTACTTCGCCACGCCCGCGCGGCGGGGATAGAGCGTGATGTCGATCTCCGCCACGCTGTAGCCCTCGGCGTGGGCGAGGACCACGAAGAAGCGGTGCCAGTCGTGGCGGAGGGGGATCTCGCGCAGGATCTCGGTGCGGAACGCCTTCATCGCGTTCAGGTCGCGCACCGGGATGTCGAACAGGCGCTGCGACATGCGGTTGTAGATGCTGCTGACCGCCGCCTTCTCGTACTGCCCCACCTTCCGCCCGCAGACGATGTCGTACCCCTCGCCGAGCCTGGCCAGGAAGCGCGGCACCTCGTCCGTCGCGTGCTGCAGGTCGGCGTCGAAGAGGACCAGGTACTCCGTCTCCGCCGCCATCGCGCCGGTGACCATCGCCTCGGTCTTGCCGAGGTTGCGGCGGTGGCGGACGACCTTCGCGCGCGGGAAGCGCTCCGCCTCGCGCACGGCCGCCTCGTACGTACCGTCCGTCGAGCCGTCGTCGACGATGATCAGCTCGCCGGCCAGGTCGTGGCGCTCGAAGGTCTCCCGCATCTCGCGGAAGAGCGCCGCCAGGTTCTCCACCTCGTTGAAGGCGGGCACCAGCACGGCGAAGTTGCGCCGCAGCGACTCCGGCACGGAAGTGCCCAGTGCCAAGTGCCCAGTGCCCAGTGAAACGGCGCCCGGCACGGCCAGGGGGACGCCCGCGCGGAGGTCCCCCTGCTGTCCCCTGTCCCCTGTTCCCTGTCCCCTGGCGGTGTTCACACGCGCTTCCGCATGCGGGCCGAGAGCACGCCCAGCTGGTCGCGGTACTTGGCCACCGTGCGCCGGGCGATCTGGATCCCCTCGTCCTTCAGGATGTTGACGATGGCCTGGTCGGTCAGCGGGTGCGCCGGGTCCTCGTCGGCCACCAGCTTCTCGATCTGCGCCTTGATCCCGCGCGCCGACACGTCCTCGCCGCTGGTCGTCGACAGGCCCGACGAGAAGAAGAACTTCAGCGGGAACACGCCGCGCGGCGTCTGCACGAACTTCTCGTTCGTCACCCGCGACACCGTCGACTCGTGCATGTCGATGACCTCGGCCACCTCGCGCAGGGTGAGCGGCTTGAGGTACTGCACGCCCTTGTCGAAGAAGTCGCGCTGCCGGTCGACGATGAAGTTCATCACCTTGAGCATCGTCTGCCGGCGCTGCTCGATCGCCTGGATCATCCAGTTGGCCGAGTTGAGCTTGTTGGAGATGAACTCCTTGTTCTCGCCGTCGAATTTCTTTTTGTCACGCGCGATTTCTTGATATGCACGGCTCAGCTTCAGCCTTGGCAGATTCGCGTCATTCAGGAACACGTGGTACTTGCCGTCGATCTTGTCGACGACGAGATCCGGGATGATGTAGTTGTCGCTCGCGTCGCTGTAGACGAGTCCCGGCTTCGGATCGAGCTTCGCGATCTCGTCAGCCGCCTTCTGCACATCCCCCGGGCTGATACCGAATCGCTTCGAGATCTCGCTCCAGCGGTGATTGATCAACTCATCGAAGCAATCGCGAACCAACCGATACGGGACTGATTGCTCCAGGCCAGCCTCTCTGAGCTGGAGCATCAGACACTCGCGAAGGTCGCGGGCGCCGACCCCAGCGGGGTCGAGGCCCTGCACCGTCTCGAGCATGCGCTGTACTTCGTCTTCCGTGTACACCGGCACGTCATCGACATCTCGATCATCCGCTTCCGCCGCCTTGAGCACGACGTCGTTGATCGAGAGACGAATGTCATCGACCGGACATGCGAGATAGCCGTCTTCGTTGATGTTGCCGATGAACTCTTCGGCGAGGAGCATCTGACGTGGATCGAGATCGAGCAGCGCGATCTGGTCGCGCAGGTGATCGCTGAGATCGCGCGTGTCTACAGTGACCGGCTCGTAGTACTCCTTTTCCTCGTGCTCTTCCCGTCGCCCACCGGCGTCGAATCCATCGAGCAGGATGCCCTCCCAGTCGATTTCATCGTTCGCCGCTTTCTCTTCTTCCTGCGCAGGCGCTTCTTCTGTTTCTGCGCCTTCCTCATCTTCCTCTTCCTCGGGTTCGACCATCTCGAGGAATGGATTGTTCAGCAGTTCCTGCTTGAGATGCTGCTGCAGATCGAGGAGCGGCATGTACAGCAGGTCCATCGCCTGATACAGGCGCGGATTGATCTTCAGCTCCTGACGGAGCTGTGTGCTCTGATTCAGCCCTGGCTTCATGCTACTGCCTCACCGGCCGAGAACCGCTCGCGCAGTCGGGCTGTGAGCGTGGGGCCGAGGTAGATCTTCGCAACGGTGTCATCGAACACGAGCTCTCGAACAGTTCCAGACACCTTCACCTG
>DASUYB010000197.1 GCA_036377595.1 Longimicrobium sp.
AGATGTTGGGCGAGCACCTCCGCGTCTCCGCGGCTCCGCGTGAGGCCATCTGTTCATGAGTGGAAGGCTTCCCGGTTTTGGTGAGCTTGCATGATTTTAGTGCAAGCTCGTAATTGATCGCGCGCCACGCTCACCGCCGGACATCTCCGGAACACATCTGAAGTCCAGCCATGGAGCGGGGTTACGCCGCGGAAGAAAAAATGGGCACGGCACATGCTTGGGATCATAGGTGCGCTGTACGGAAACCAGATTCGCCCAAGGACGCTGCCGTATGATACGCCGCACCCTCGTATCGTTGGCCGCCGCCGCATTCGTGCTGGCCGGCTGCTCGGACCCCGCGCGGACACCTCTCGCGCCCGCGCTGCCCGCGGCGCCGTCGTACGCGCTGGCGGGAACCATCGACATCAACGGCCTGCTGCAGTTCGTCAGCCTGCCGGACCTCCTGGCGCCCCGGCATGCGGAGAAGTTCATCCGCGCCGCCGACGGCGGGTTCGTGGAGCTGAACGGCTTCCGCGTCGACATCCCCGCCGGCGCGCTCCCGCAGGACGCCACCGTCACCATCGACCTCCCCACCGACCTGGTGCTGGCCAAGCGCCTGGTGGCCGAGTTCGGGCCGCACGGCGTGCAGTTCAACACCCCCGTCACCCTCAGCTTCCCGCTCACCGGCGTGGTGCTGAACGGCTCGCCCTTCCAGGTGGTGCGCTGGGAAGACGACCACTGGGTGGGGCTGGGGGGATGGCTGAGCGCGGACGGCAGCCGGATCTACGGCACCACGCCGCACTTCTCGGCCTACGGCACCAAGTACATCATGGCCGGCGGCTGAGCGCCGCCGGCTTTCCCCGAGCACCGATCGTTTTCGTGAGCAGGCCGTCACCGCCGCACCTGCTGGTGGAGCGCGCGCTCGCGCTGGTCCCCGACACCGAAGAGTTCCTGCCGCTCAGCGACGCCGTCATCGGCTCGTCGCGGCTGGACCGCGAGAAGGTGTGGGCCCGCTCGGGCGCGTACGCCACGCTGGGCAAGCGCGTGGTGGACCCGGCGCGCCTGGCCACGCTCATCCCCGCGCTGGCCGAGCGCTCGCGCGAGCGGCTGCAGGAGCTGTACACGCGCGTGCTCGAGGCCATCCGCCACCAGCAGGAGGGCGACCTGCCGGCGGCGGCCGCCGCGCTGGTGCGCGCGGGCGAGGTGGAAGAGGGCGACGGGCGCCTGGAAAAGGCGGAGAAGATCTACCTGCTGGCGCTCGAGATCTCCCGCGACCTGCGCGAGAAGGGGCCGCAGATCCTGGCGCTGCGCCGGCTGGGCCGCACCGCGCGCGCGGCGGGCCGGCTGGACGAGGCGTGGGCGTGGTACGAGCAGAGCCACGCGCTGGCGGTGGACCAGATGGACGCCGCGGGGCAGGCGGTGGCCTGCCAGGGGCTGGGCAACCTGTGCGACGACCGCGGCGACCGCGACACCGCGAGGAGCTGGTACGAGCGCGGGCTGGCCATCGCGCGCGGGCTGAACGACCCCGCGCTTGCGTGGCCGTTCTACACCAACCTCTCCGTCATCGCCATCAAGAACGGCGAGCTGGCCGACGCCGAGGCGCTGCTGGCCCGCGCCCGCGAGCGCATCGAGGCCACCGGCGCCGACGACGCCATGCTCTTCTATCTCAACAACCGGGGGATGCTGCTGGCCGAGCACGGCGATCCCGAGGGCGCCGAGGCCGTGTTCCGCGAGGCGCTGGAGCGCGAGGTGGAGCCGCGCTGGGAGATGACGGTGCGCAACAACCTGGGCGAGATGCTGCTGCGCCAGGGGCGGCTGTTCGAGGCGCAGGAGGAGGCCCGGCGCGCCGAGGAGGTGGCCATCGTCCACCGCCTGGTGGAGGACTGCGTGGACGTGTACCTGCTGCTGGGCGGGATCGCGAAGGCGCGCGCCGACGAGGAGGGGTTCGTGTTCTACGAGCAGGCGCTGAGCGTCTGCCACGAGCGTGGGCTGCCGCGCAAGACCGAGGCGGCGGTGCTGCACGGCTACGGGCTGCTGCACGGCGCCTGCGGCCGTCCCGCCGAGGCCCGCGCCTACGTCGAGGCCGCGCGCGAGATCTACCAGTCGCTCGGCTTCCTCCCCGAGCGCGCCCAGGTGGAGGCCGATCTGGCCGCGCTGGAGCCCGCCGCGGTGTGATCTGAGGCCGCTCTTGACGGTGCGGCGTGCGCTCCCTGCGATCGATACCCGATCCGCGCAGGATTGGAGGAAAATGACCCGGAATCGACCCACGCGAACCCCGGCTTCGTCTCCCCGTCTTCTCCCATACGCGCCCGACCATGTTCCTGCGGACCGTCCGGACGATCAGGACGACTTCGATGAAGGAATGAAGATCGGGTTGAGAAGTATTCGCGAGCTCCTGGAGCGCCGCCGGAAGAAACCCGCACTTCCGCAGCAGACCCAGGAGTAGCACACCTTAGCGGTTCGGCAGCGCGCACGTCCGCAGGAACTTCGTGCTCAGCTCCAGCGTCCCGTCCGCCAGCTTCGCCAGCTGATCGATCCGCCCCTGCGAGGGGAGCGGGCACCACACGAGCTGCTTCCCGCGATCCTTGAGCGCTTCCACCGCGCGGACGTAGTCGCTGTCGCCGGCCACCAGCATCGCCACGTCGTAGCGGTCCCGGTATGCGCCGACGACCATGTCAACCGCGAGGTTCACGTCGGTTTCCTTCTCGACGTGGTACCTGCGGCCAGTTGCCGGATCGATGCGCGGCTCGTGGCGGCCGAGCACCAACTCGATCCGGCTGCTGCGCTGGATCTGCGCGAAAAACCGCTGCTGCGCCCGGTAGCTGCCGCTGTCCGGGTTCGGAAGTGGTGAGGTGTAATAGCGCAGCTTGACGAAGTGATAGCCGCGGCTGAGCCGCGTGGCCAGCAGATTCAGGTCGACGCGGAACGGCACACCCTCATACCGTTGCGCCAGGTTGAAGTTGGGCCCGTCAACAAAAATCTCGACGGCCGGTGATACAATCCGCGTTGAAGGTGTATGCATGTTATGTCTCCAAAGGAACTAAACGAGGAAACATAACGAGGGGTTGTGCCAGCAAGGCCCAACCCCCCGGAGTTATGTACTCGCACCGCCCGCAGGCGGGGAGCGTGCTCACGCCGCCGGAGCAGCGGAGCGAACCCAAATCTATACGAACCGGATGCCCTGTCAAGGGCGAAGGTAAACGAAGGGCCGGACTCGCGTCCGGCCCTTCGCCGTACCCTCCCCTCAGCCGCGCGCGGTCATATCAGAAGTCGTACTTCACGCGGGCCAGGATGGTGCGGCCGATGGTGGGGGTGCCGGGGAAGGGCCGGTATCCCTCGTTGAACAGGTTGGTCACGCTCACCTGCAGCGTGGTCTTCCGCCCCGGCATGGGCAGGCGGTAGCCCAGGTTCAGGTCGAACAGCGTGTACGCGCTCACGCAGTCCTCGGCCAGCGGGCTGGGGGTGCCCCCCAGGCAGCGCGTGCCGATGTACACGCCCGAGTTCACCGGGAAGCCCGAGGTGTAGCGCATCCGCGCCTCGCCCATGAAGCCGCTGCTCTCCGCGCCGTCGTAGCTCAGCGACACGGTGCCCTTCTTCCGCGGCGCGTTCAGTGTCACCAGCCCGGCGTTGGCGGTCTGCCAGCGGTCCTCGCTGATGTACGAGCCGCTGGTGTTCAGGCTCCACTCGCGGTTCAGGATGAAGCGCGCCGACAGGTCGCTCCCCCACAGGTCGATGTTCTCGTCCACGTTCACGTACGTCACCAGCAGCTGCGCGCCGTTGGCGTGCACGGAGGACGAGGAGACCACGCCCACGGGGATGGTGGCCAGCCCCGGCGAGGTCGCCGAGCCGACGAGCTGCGCGGCCAGCGCGGCGGCCTGGGCCTGGGTGTACCCCAGGTCGGCCATGAAGCGGGGCACCAGGTACGCGCCCAGCTGGGGGCCGTTCAGCAGCACCAGCGGCGTCTGGATGGTCAGCGGCGTCACCAGCCGCTCCTTGCGCGACCACCACACGTCGGCCGCGATCAGCACGCGGTCGCCGATGATCCCCTTGTAGCCGGCCTCCAGCGTGTTCGACGGCGACTCGCGGATCGGCTTCACGTCGGGAAGGTTGAGCGAGGCCAGGTCGCCCACCTGCCCGGTGACGGCGTTCAGGTAGTTGAGCCCCACCTGTGCCGCGGTCGGGTGCAGGTTGGAGAGATAGGCGACCAGCGTGGGCGGCAGCGGCGTTCCCGCGGCGGCCGCGCGCGCGGCCAGCACGCCCACGGCCAGCGGCATCAGCGTGGCCGAGTTCCCCGGCAGCAGCGTTCCCGGGCCGCCCAGCCCGGCCGGGGTGAAGGGCGAGCGCACCAGGTAGCCGCCGTTCGCGTCGCGGAACGAGAAGCCGGCGTCGCCGGTGCCCTGGATGCGCAGCGAGTAGCCCAGCGCCGCCAGCTGGTCGTTGGGGATCGACGAGCCCAGGTCCAGGAACTGGTTCAGCGAGCTGGGCGTGCTGAACGCGCGGTTGTAGCTGAAGCGCAGCGCGTGCCCCGCCGCCGGCTTGAACACCAGCGCCGCGCGGGGCGAGAAGACCGGGTCCGGCAGCGCCGAGTGCGTGTCGATGCGCCCGGCCAGCACCAGCTCCAGCTGCGAGGTGATCTCGGTCTCGCTCTGGAGGTAGGCGCCGAACTCGCGCGTCTGGTCGTCGTTCTCGTACTGCCCGTTGATCGTCCCTTCCGTCACCGGGTTGGTGAAGGTGTAGTCGCCGCCGTAGGTGAAGCGCTGGCGGGCGCCAAGGTCGAAGCCGTGCTGCAGCTGGCCCACGATCACGCTGGAGCGGTCGACGATGGGCGCGCCGTTGCGCAGCAGGAAGGTCTCGCCGGCGTCGCTGTGGTTCACGTAGATCTGGCCGAACAGGCGCTTCCAGTTGGCCCGCGCCTGGCCGTAGGTGTAGCGCCAGTTGCGCGCCTGCCCGGCGCCCAGGCCGGTCAGCTCGATCCCGTTGATCTCGGTGCTCATCCCGCCGCTGACCACGGCGGTGAGGTCGGGGGTGATGCGCCAGTCGGCGCGCACGTCACCGGTCCAGCGCTCGATGTCGAAGTCGCGCGCGCCGATGCGGGCGATGCGGACGTCGGCCTCGGCCTGGCTGATCCCCGCGGCGCGCATCAGGTCGGCGCGGTAGAAGGCCAGGTTCGAGGCGAACTTGGCCTGCTCGGCCACCTCGGCCGGGTCGGTGTAGCGCCACTCGTCGGCGCGCACGTACTGGCCGCTGAGCTTGATGCCGAAGTTGGGCGCCAGCAGCTGCGAGCTGCGGAACTCGCCCTGCAGCGTGCTGCGCGTGCCGCCGCCGAGCGCCAGGGTCGTCCCCTGCTCGTCGAGCGGGCTCTTGGTGAGGATGTGCAGGATGCCGTCGGCCGTGTTGGGGCCGTACAGCGCGGCGCCGGGGCCCAGCACCACCTCCATGCGCTGGATGTCCTCGTTGTTGGCGGGAACGAACTGCAGGAAGTTCACGCGCAGCGAGGGAACGCCGGTCAGGCGGTAGTCCTGCAGCGCGTGCAGCGCGCCCGAGAAGATGTTGTTGAAGCCGCGCGCCACCACGTTGGCCGATCCGGCGCCGGTCTGGGCGATCTGCACGCCGTTCACCGAGCGCAGGTGGTCCACCGCGGTCACCGCCGGGCGGGCCTCCACCTCGCGCTCGGAGACCACCTCCACGCGGGCCGGCGCCTCGAGCGCCTTCTCGGCGCGCTTCGAGGCGGAGACCACCAGCGGGTTGAGCGCCACCGCGCCGGCGGAGATCTGCACGTTCACCGTGCTGGTCTGCCCGGCGGAGATCACCGCGTCGAGCTTGCTCTCGGAGCCGCCCTCGTTCTTGATCACCACGGAGTAGGTGCCGGGGCGCAGGCCGGCCAGGCGGTAGTTGCCCTGCGCGTCGGTGGTGGTGCTGCCCACCACCCGTCCGTCGGCCGTCACCGCGTCGACGTGGGCGCCGGCCACGGGGCGGCCGGTGGTGGGGTCCTTCACCGTTCCCGACACGCCGCCGTCCTGCTGGGCAAGCGCCGGCAGTGCGGATGCGGCCAGGAGAGCCAGGACGAGCGCCAGGCTGCGGACGGGTCTGGAGAGCATGCGGTCCTCACGAGGGTGTGGGAGGCGGGCCGGCGGCGCCGGCGAGGAACGGCGGCTCGCGCGCGTGGAAGGAGGTGCGGCGGCCGCGGAGACTTCGTTCGGAGACGGGTCGAAATCCCGACGCGCGGGGAACGCAGGGTGGTGCTGGGCCGATGGGCTGGGAGGGTTGCGTCCCGGACGGGCGGGGGAGTGTGGGTGAGGATACGCCGAACCCGCTGTAAAATCAAGATTTTCGCGGGAGCCGGGTGTTTCCGTGGATGCTGGAGCGGCGACGACCGAACATGGTTCGGTGCCCATGCTTTTCAGGCCGGACGGATGACGGTGGACGCGGCTGTCGAAGCTTCGCGGAGATTGGCGCGCCCTCTCCGGCCGGCTCAGGCCGTCCACCTCTCCGTACCGGGAGAGGAAGGGATGAGGACATCGGTGCGGATGGCGGGACTTCGCGCGGCCGCCGGCGGGCCCCCTCCCCCGGCCCCTCCCCCGCTGCGCAGGGGAGGGGAGAACTCAGCGCGGGGCAGGCACTTGCGTGAGGGATGCGCGCCCGGAGGGCCGGGAACCCGGCGGGCGGGGGCGATGATGTCCGCTGCTCGGGACGCTGTCTCGCCGCGAGACGAACCGCCGGGGGCCCGGCGCCGTTGGGCACAGCTGTATCGTGCCCTACGGCGCGCGCAGCCCGGCCCGGAGCGCAGCGGAGGGACACGCCCGAACCCGCAGTGCGTGAGTGCGTGAGTGCGGCAGTGCATGGGTCTCGGCACGGCCGACGGGATTCGCGCACTCACGCACTTCCGCACTCACGCACTTCCGCACTTTCGCACTTCGCACCGATCACGCACGCGTCTTGCCTGCTGGCGGCGCCGGACGGAGGCGGCGAGCCACTTCGACACCGGCGCACGGGGCGAATGGACCGGCACTATCCCCCCATCGAGGACCACGGCGTCATCGGCGACCTGCACACCGTCGCGCTGGTCTGCCGCGACGGCACGATCGACTTCATGTGCGCGCCGCGGTTCGACTCGCCGCCCGTGTTCGCCTCGCTGCTGGACCGGGGCAGCGGCGGGCGCTTCGAGCTGGCGCCGGTGCTGGAGGGCGCGCGGCTCAAGCAGCTCTATCTCCCGGACACCAACGTCCTGCTCACCCGCTTCCTCTCGCCCGACGGGGTGGGCGAGATCAGCGACTTCATGCCCGTGGGCGAGACCGACCGCGTGCGCGCCGTGGTGCGCCGCGCCAAGGCCGTCCGCGGCGACCTGAAGTTCCACATGCGCTGCGTCCCGCGCTTCGGCTACGGCCCGCAGCCGCACAAGGTCAGCGGCAACGACGACTGCGTTCTCTTCCTCCCTGCCGAGGGCGACGTGGCGGCGCGGCTCTGGTCCACGCACCCGGTGCGCTTCGACGACGGCCAGGCCGCCGCGGAGTTCACCCTGCGCCACGGCGAGTCGGCCACCTTCGTCTTCGAGGTGGGCGACGTGCACGACGGCTCGCCGGCCGAGACGCCGCACTACGCCGCCGACGCCTTCAAGCGCACCTCCAACTTCTGGCGTACGTGGATCGGGCGATCGACCTACAAGGGCCGCTGGCGCGACGAGGTGCACCGCTCGGCGCTGGTGCTCAAGCTCCTCGTCAGCCAGCCCTACGGCTCGCTGGTGGCCGCGCCCACCTTCTCGCTTCCCGAGCGGATCGGCGGCGCGCGCAACTGGGACTACCGCTACACCTGGATCCGCGACGCGGCGTTCACCCTCTACGCGCTGATCCGGCTGGGGCTGACGGAGGAGACGGGCGCCTTCATCCACTGGCTCGAGGGGCTGAGCCACGAGCTGAAGGAGATGGGCCCGCTGCAGCCGCTCTACCGCATCGACGGCGGCGAGGACGTGGAGGAGCACGAGCTGGACTGGGAAGGGTATCGCGGGTCGCGTCCCGTGCGCGTGGGGAACGGGGCCGGGCGGCAGTGCCAGCTCGACGTCTACGGCGCGCTGATGGACTCGGTCTACCTCTACGACAAGTACGGCCAGCCCATCTCGCACGACTTCTGGATGCGGCTGACGGGGCTGGTGGACTGGGTGTGCGAGAACTGGCGGATGCCCGACAGCGGGATCTGGGAGGTGCGGGCGGAGCGGCGCGAGTACCTGAACTCGCGCGTGATGTGCTGGGTGGCGGTGGACCGGGCGATCCGCCTGGCGCAGCGCCGCAGCCTGCCGGGGCCGCTGGTGCGCTGGCTGGAGGTGCGCGACCAGATCTACCGCAGCGTCTACGAGGAGATGTGGAGCCCGCGCAAGAAGGCGTTCGTGCAGCATGCGGGGACGGACGAGCTGGACGCGTCGGCGCTGCTGTTGCCGCTGCTGCGCTTCACCAGCCCCATCGACCCGCGCTGGCGGAGCACCATGGACGCCGTCCGCCGCGAGCTGGTGGAGGACTCGCTGGTGCGCCGCTACCGCATCCGCGACGGCGAGACCGACGGCTTCAACGAGGGCGAGGGCACCTTCACCATCTGCTCGTTCTGGTACGCCGAGTGCCTGTCGCGCGGAGGCGACCTGCAGCAGGCGCGCTTCGTCTTCGAGAAGGTGCTGGGCTACGCCAACCACCTGGGCCTGTTCGCCGAGCAGATCGGCCCCAGCGGCGAGCAGCTGGGCAACTTCCCGCAGGCGTTCACCCACCTGGCCCTGATCAGCGCCGCCTACGACATCGACCGGCGGCTGGACGCCGCCGGGTGGCGGGCGTGAAGGAAAGGGCCGGGCAGGGAAAGCATGTTTGATTGCGTAGTCGTACAGGACTTCAGCAATATATTAATTGGCACAATCAGCCACTGATGCTCCTCTTCACAGGAGGGTTCGCATGGCGCTTTCCGCGTTCCGCAGCCGCCTTCCACTCGCAGCCCTCGTGCTGGCGCTCGTCCTGGGTGCGGCCGGCCTGGTCCCCGGCGGCGACCGGCTTGCTTCCTTCATCGGAATCGCGCCGATAAACGCACAGGTGGGCGAGATTTGTCCGAACACCGACTGCAAGGGCTCCGCCGACTGCGAGTACCTCCAGGGGTTCGAGTGCGCGCTCAAGCGCAGCTCGTGCACCGTCACGAACTGCAGCTCCTGAGCTCGCGGCCCGGATCGCACATAGATCGTGCTGCTGCTCGGTTCCCTCGCCGGACGTTCTGATCTGTCACCCTGGAGGGGACGATGAGTCGACGCTCCCAACGCATCTTCGGCCCGGGTCTGCTGCTTCTGGCGGGTGTTCTGGGCGCCGCGATCCCGGGCGGCGAAAACCTTCTTCACCTCCGCGGTGCGGGGTCCGCGCATGCCCAGACCGGTGAAGTTTGCACGAATACGCACTGCACCGGGTCCGACCGCTGCTCCTATAGCCTGGGAAAGGAGTGCTTCCTGACGGAGCGGTCTTGCTCCGACCAGTTGTGCAGCTCGTGAGGTGGCCGCTTAGGCCTTGGCTTCTCCTGGCTTCGCTCGCCACCTGCGGCTGGGCGGCGGAAGGGGCGGCGCAGCGGATCTGGCTGGATCCCGTCGTGCGGGTCGGCGCCATGGACGGCGACCCTGCGCAGGTGCTGGGGGTCGTGCAGGATGTCGCCTCGGATGCGCACGGGAACTTCGCGGCGCTCGACGCACAATCGCAAACCGTGCGGATCTTCTCGCCGTCGGGACGGTTCCTGGCGCGGGTTGGCAGGCCAGGGCGCGGGCCCGGCGAGTTCTTCGTGCCCGTGGCGGTGGCGTACGATGGTAGCGGCCACCTCTACGTGCTCGACCAGGCGAACCAGCGGGTCGAAGTATTCGCGCCAGCGTCGGCCGGGAGCGGCCATGTCCGCTCGTTCCCGATCGACTTCCCTGCGTCCGACCTGTGCGCCCTGGGTGATCGCCTGTATCTGCTGGGCTTCCGCAATGGAACGCTGATCCATACCTACACGTTCGACGGGCACCCCGCCGAATCGTTCGGTGCCGCGGAACGTCCCCGCGACCCCTACTTCAGCGTGTCACTGGCGCGCGGGCTGATCGAGTGCATGGAAGAAGCCCGCACGGTGATCTTCCTTCCCCTGCTCTCGGCCAACGTGCGTGGCTGGCGAGTGGATGGCCGCCTCCAGTGGACATCGTCCATCCCTGGCTACGAGCCCGTGGTGATCCGCCGATCCGGCCGCCGCGTGACTTACTCGCGCGGGCCCAACAATCGCCACCACATGGCCAGTTCCATCGCGAAACTCGATGGGGCATCGGCGCTGATCCAGGTGGGGTTCGTTCGCGACGGGGCGCGGAGTGCCGAGGAGTTCACCGAAGTGGGCTCGTACCGCGTATTTGCCGCGGACGGGAGAGTGCGCCGGGTGACGAGCAATACGCCGCGCATCCTGCAGATCGGCGCGGGCTACGCCTTTGGCGTCCGGCCGGATCCTTTTCCGACGGTAACAGTGTTCCGGATTTCCCAGTCCACGCAGGGGCAGCGATGAAGTCGCCGTTGACACTCCGCGGGATTCTGATGATTCCTGCGGTCCTGTTGGGCGTCGCGGCGGCCTGGGCGGGCGGCGCCGCGGTCCGGTACAAATGGCTCGCTGCCGACCGTGGCGACGATGCGCGGTACGTTCCGCGGGCGCGCATTACGTCGGGCAGCGAAAACGTGTTCGTCTTCATCGGTGCCTCCTTCTGCGGTGCCTGTCGCGATCCGGGCCTTCCCCCGGTGGTCGAGCGGGCGAAGCTGCTGGCCCAGCGCCGGGCCGCGGCCGAGCATCACGCCTTCCGCACCATCGGGGTGTCGATCGACTGGAATCAGCCGCGCGGCCTGGAGATGCTCCGGCGGTTCGGTGACTTCGACCAGGTCGCGGCGGGGGGCAACTGGCTGAACGAGGAGGCGGTGAAATACATCTGGCGGGACGTCCCTGGCCGCGCCGTCGTGCCGCAGATCATCCTGCTCGAACGGACAGTGAATGCAGATGCCGGCGGGATCATGGTGAGCCGGGAGGTGCTCCGCGAACGGGTCGTGGGTGAGGTGGAGATCCGGACCTGGGTTCGGATTCACGCCTCGGGCTCTCCGCCGACTCCCGCCAATCCCACTCGGGGAGCGAAAGCGTGATCATGCGCGAAGCGACTCCGCTCCAGCGCCTCTTCCTGATGATCAATCCCGTCTTCCTGGCGATGGCGCTCGGGTTGGGAGCGCGTGCTGCGGCCGGCCAGTCGGTCGCCGCTGCTGCGGCCGCCGATTCCGTGTCGACCGAGTACGTGGTCTACTTCATCAGCTCCTCGTTCTGCATTGCGAACCAGCTCCCCGAGTTCAGGCGAGCGGTGGCCGAGCTTGCGCCCGCGGCGCGACGAGAGGCGGCGCGTTCGTCGCGGACGGTGTCGCTCGTCGGAGTTTCGATCGACGTGCGGGCCGACACCGGGGCTGCCTACCTGCAGCGCCTGGGCACGTGGGACGAGATCGTGGCGGGGCGGAACTGGATGAACTCGGCGGTGTCACGGTACGTCTGGCAGAACGCCTTCGGGCCGCCGACGATCCCGCAGGTCATCGTCGTGCGCCATGTCGTCACACGGACGCCGCGTTCGATCCGTGTGGGCGAGGAGGAGAAAGTTTTCGCCGCGACCGGCCATGAGGCCATCGAGCAATGGGTTGCGCGCGGCGCCCCGATCCCATGAGCTGCCGCTCACTCGCGTTCAATACGGTCCGGTTCGCCGGGCCGTTCTTGTTTTAGCTCCGCGATCCTGATCGCATGCAGGCGTGCACGAATCTGCTGTCGGGGATGTGGCTCCGCGCTCGCCTGTGATGTCGTCATCCGCCGTTCGTATAGGCGAAAGTTGTCCCGCGGCACGGTTGTTCCGTTATCGGCGCGCCGTTGGCTCCCGCGCGAGCATCGGCGCCGTGCGGGGTCGCGTCCACCGGGAGGGCCGGAACGCCGATGACGCCGAGACTTCGTTCGCTCGGGGCGCCGCTGTGCGCCCTTCTCGTTCTCACCCCCGCCGCCGCGCGCGCGCAGTCGGCGGGCGGCACCGCGCGCGCCGTCGCCGGGCTCGAGTACCGCGCCGGCGGGCTGCGCCGGCTCTTCCTGGGCGAGAGCTACCGCCCGCTCTGGACCGAGCCGATCGCCGCCCCCGTCCTCGACCCCGAGACCTTCGCCGGCGGGCTGACGGTGGAGCAGGAGGGCGGCGGCCTCTCCACCGAGTCGCTGCGGCTCAAGGGGCGCGACGGGCGCGAGTACGTCTTCCGCTCCGTCGACAAGAACGTCACCCCGGCCATGCCGAAGGACCTGCGCGGTACCCTCCCGCACGCCATCGTGCAGGACCTGGTCAGCGCCAAGCACCCCGCCGCCGCCCTCGTCGTCCCCCCGCTGCTCGACGCGGCCGGGGTGCTGCACGCCACGCCGCGCTTCTTCGTCATGCCCGACCACCCCTTCCTGGGCCGGTTCCGCGAGCAGTTCCGCGGCCGGCTGGGGATGGTGGAGGAGCGGCCCACGGACGGGTTCGCCGGCGCGAAGGACGTGCAGGGCTCGGAGGACTTCCGCAAGCTGATCGAGGACGATCCGCGCAACCGCGTCGACCAGCGCGGGTTCCTGACCGCGCGGCTGATGGACGTGTTCCTGGGCGACTGGGACCGGCACTGGGACCAGTGGCGCTGGGCGCGCTTCGACGCCGGCGACGTCCGGTGGTGGCGGCCGATCCCCCGCGACCGCGACAACGCCTTCAACGACAACCGGGGGCTGATCTCCTCCGTCGCACGCATGGCCGCGCCGGTCATCGTGCGCTTCGGGCCGCGGCCCGAGCAGGTGATCCGCTATCACACCCATCCCGCCGAGCTCGACCGCCTCCTCCTCTCCTCCCTCCCGCGCGAGGCGTGGGACTCGACGGCGGTGTACCTGCGCACGCGGCTGACCGACGCGGTGATCGACGCCGCCGTGCGCCGCATGCCGCCCGAGTACTTCGCGCTCGAGGGCGAGGAGATGGCCGCCGCGCTCAAGGCCCGCCGCGACGCCCTTCCCGCCGTCGCCGCCGAGCTCTACCGCCTGGTCGCCCGCGAGGTGGACGTCCATGCCACGGACAAGGACGAGCGCGCGGAGATCGTCCGCCAGCCCGACGGCTCGGTGGACGTCACCGTGAACGCGGAGGGCGGCGGCGGGCCGTACTTCCACCGCCGCCTCCTGCCGGACGAGACGCGCGAGGTGCGCCTGTACCTGCACGGCGGCGACGACCGCGCGGTCGTCCGCGGCGCGTCCGACGGCGTGCTGGTGCGCGTGATCGGCGGCGGCGGCGACGACCAGCTGCGCGACGAGGCGGCGGACCGCGGCCGCACCGTGTTCTACGACGACCGCGGCGACAACCGCATCGACCCCGGCCGCGGCGCGAAGGTCGACACGCGCGCGTGGGAGCCGCCGAAGTCGCGGTCGCTCATGGGCAACGCGCCGCCCCCGCGCGACTGGGGCACCTCGGCATCGATGTTCGCGCCGTACGCCAACTGGGAGCTGAACATCGGCCCGGTGATCGGCGTGGGGCCCAACTGGAAGCGCTACGGCTTCCGCCGCGCCCCGCACGCCGAGCAGGCCGGCGTGCGCGTCCTCTACGCGCCGTTCGAGCACCACGGCCTGGGGGCGATGCTGCACTACGACCGGCAGGTCACCAACCGCCCGGCGTCCATCTGGCTGAACGTGCGCGGCAGCAACTTCGAGGACGTGCGCTTCCACGGGCTCGGCAACGACACACCCGAGGATCCCGACCGCGACGAGTTCGAGGTCGACCAGACGCAGGTGCGGCTGCAGGCGGCGTACGAGATCCGCCCCACGCCGCGGCTGCGCCTGTACGCCGGCCCCGCGGCCAGGTGGACCGATCCGGGCGAGGTGCGCGCCGCCAGCGTCGGCGTGCTGGGGAACGAGACCTTCTGGCAGGCGGGCGCGATCGGCGGCGCCGTGTTCGACGCGCGCGACAGCGTGATGGACCCGCGGAACGGCGCCCGCGCCTTCGTCACCGCCGCCGGCTACGGGAGCGACCTGGGGGGGCCGTTCGGGCGCTTCGAGGGCGAGGCGGCCGGCTACCTCTCCGTTCCCGGCCGCGTGGGGCCCACGCTGGCCCTGCGCGCGGGCGCGCAGAAGGCCGTGGGCCACTTCCCCTTCCAGGAGGCGGCGTTCGTCGGCGGGCCCATGAACCTGCGCGGCTACCCCTTCCAGCGCTTCCGCGGCGACGCGTCGCTGTACGGCTCGGCCGAGCTGCGCGCCCGCATCGCCTACGTGAACCTGGGGCTGGCGCGCGTGCACCTGGGCGCCTTCGGCCTGGCCGACGCTGGGCGCGTGTATGTGGATGGAGATTCCCCCGGCGGCTGGCACACGGCCTACGGCGGCGGCCTGTCGCTGCAGACGCTCGGCCGCACCGGCACCATCGCCTACGCGCGCGGCGAGCGCGGCGCCGTCTACGTTACGTTGGGAATGCCGTTCTGATGGCGAGAACCTGAGGGAGGTAGATCGAGATGCGGATGCTGCTCGTGCTCGGAGCCGTGCTGGTGGTGCTCTGGCTCCTCGCGCTCCTGGCGTTCAAGATCGTCGGCTTTGCGATCCACCTGCTGCTGATCGCGGGGCTGATCCTGTTGGTGATGGGGCTCTTCCGCCGCGGCGCGAACGCGGTGCGGAGACGTCTCTAGTCAGGGGGTGACGCGGAGATCGTCGTTCGCACACGCGTTCGGGCGCCATCTCCCTAAATCACTTGTTGACAACGATTTAGGAGGATGATATACTAGGTGCCCCGCGCGAGACGGGATGCCGCGAGGCGCCCCGCCGAAGCCCAACGGAACGGCAACGGCCCGTTGACAAATGCGCGACAGGATGCTAAGTTAGAAGGCTCCGCGGCGATTGGTTCGATGCCGCGAACAGGCTGATTGAAAACTCGGGTAAGGGAAGAAGCTGTGTTGTTTTAGCGTCGAGAGAAGACGCGAGCACCACGCGTAAGTCCGAAGGAACGGTGGGCCGGATGAGCCTTCCGCGCGATTCGTCGTGCGGCGGGAGATTATCCGGTCAAGCGAACAAGG
>DASUYB010000198.1 GCA_036377595.1 Longimicrobium sp.
ACTCCTCCTCGGGAGAAGAGGGATCAAACAACTTCCAAACCCAACAAACCCGCGCCCGATCATCCCTGGCGCAAGCAAGGAACCTTTCGCCGGACATTTCTAAATCAACCAAACCCCGGACTTTTCTAAATCAACGAGACATTTCCGATCTGCCACCACGCGGAAGCGGCCGCCGGAACGTGCCGGCGGCCGCCTGGAGATCCTGCTCGTGCGACGGTCGTCACCGCCGCGCGGGCTCCTTGTAGACGACGCCGTTCTTCATCACGAACGTGGCCGTCTCCAGCGTCCGCACGTTCTGCAGCGGGTCGCCGGCGACGGCGACGACGTCGGCCTGCCGGCCGGGCGCCAGCGTGCCGATGCGGCTCTCCCAGCCGAGCAGTCTGGCGGCGTTGCTGGTGCCCGCGACGATGGCCTGCATGGGCGTCATCCCGCCCCACTCCACCATCAGCGTGAACTCATGGCCGTTGGCGCCGTGCGGCCCCACGCCGGCGTCGGTCCCCAGCGCGATTGGCACCCGCGCCGCCACGGCGATGCGGATGGCGCGGCGCATCGCGGCGCCCGCATCGCGCGCCTTCTGCGCGCGCAGCCCCGTCAGCACGCCGCGGTCCGCCGCGGCGACGACCGTCTCGCCCGCGCTGAGGGTGGGGACGAGGAAGGTGCCGCGCGCCGCCATCATCCGCGCGCCCTCCTCGTCCAGGAACGACCCGTGCTCGATGGAGCTGACGCCCGCGCGCACCGCCATCCTGATCCCCTCGGCCCCGTGCGCGTGCGCGGCCACCGGGCGCTCCAGCTGCTTCGCCTCGGCCACCAGCGCGTTCATCTCCTCCTGCGTGAACTGCGGGACCCCGACGGCGTCGCCCTCGCTCAGCACGCCGCCGGTCGCGCACATCTTGATGACGTCGGCGCCGTACTTGGCCTGGTAGCGCACGGCGGCGCGCACCGGCTCGATGCCGTCGGCCACGCCCTGGCGGTAGTCGGTGTCCATCAGCCCCGGGCGGTACCCGTTCTCGTCGCAATGCCCGCCGGTGATGCCGATGGCGTGACCCGCCACCTGCATCCGCGGGCCCACGGTGTAGCCGCCGTCGATGGCGGTGCGCAGCGCCACGTCGTCGAAGTGCGGCGACCCGACCACGCGCACGGTGGTGAAGCCGTTCATCAGCGTCCGCCGCGCGTTCTCGGCGCCCAGGATGGCGGAGAAGCCGGGAAAGTCGCGCACCTCCTGGTCGCGGTTGCCGGGGTCGTTCAGCGCGCGCCCGATGATGTGCACGTGCGCGTCGATGAACCCCGGCAGCAGCGTGGCGTCGCCCAGGTCGACCACGCGCGCGCCGGTGGGCACCGCGGCGGCGCCCTGGCGGCCCACGGCCACGATGCGGTCGTCGGTGACCACCACTTCGCCGCTGGCGATGGGCGCGGCGCCGGTGCCGTCGATCACCCGCGCGGCGCGGAGCACCACCGTGCCGGTTCCCTTCGTCGGATACGAGGCCTGCGCGTGCAGCGCGGGCGCGAGCAGCACCGCGGCGGCGGCCGCGGCCAGTGTGGAGCGGGTCAACGGGTCCTCCCGGAGCGGGTCGTGGGCGTGCGGTGGGCGATGAAGACGGAAGATGATGCTCGCCGCCCGCCGCCCCGGCAAGCGGCGCCCGCGCGGCGTCGATTCTCGGGTTGCCGATCCACACTTCTTCCAGTCGCCCGTAGGATACTTTTCAAGTCTCTCCCCGATCGCGCGGATGGGCCTTATCTTTATGCCCCAATTCGGTTTACCCGTCGCTTTGCTTCCCCGTCGTCTCACCCTTCCACCCACTCCGGACATGCCCGATCCCATCAAGGTGCTGCTCATCGCCTCCGACGCCTTCGCCGACGACCAGGCTCCGCTCCGGATCGACAGGGAGGCAAGGGCGGTGATGAACGCGATCCAGCGCGCATGCCAGCGTGAGACGATCAAGCTCGAGACGCGATGGGCGGTGACAATCGAAGAGTTCCAGCATCTCATCATCGATTTCAAGCCCGCGATCGTCCACTTCGCCGGCCACGGGAACCGGAAGGAGGGGATCTTCCTCACGGACTACCTCGGGAATGATCGGGCGATCGACCGTGAAGCGCTGTGCGAGCTTTTCGGGATTCTCCGGAAGTTCGTCCGCGTCGTCGTGCTGAACGCGTGCGAGACGCTGTCGACGGCCCGCGAGATCGGCTCGGCGGTCGACTACACGATCGGGATGAGGACATCGATCACGGACGCCGCCGCGGCTGCGTTCGCGGAGGAGTTCTACGGCTCGCTGGCGTCGGGGATGACGGTGAAGGAGGCGTTCGATCTCGGCCGGTGCCGGTTGCGGGTGTCCCATCCTCGCGAGCGTCGCACGCCCCAGCTGCTGATCCGGAGCGGGGTCGATCCGGATTCATGGGCGGCGGAGCACGGGGTTGGTGGGGATGAAGGCCCTGCCACCGCCCGCGCGGTGCACTGGGCTCGGCTCCTGTTCGACGTCTCCACCGCTGGGTGCGGCGAGCAGGTTCGCCTGATGGCGGAGAAGGCGGCGCGGCACCGTTCGTCGCATGGACGCGAATGGCTGCTGGGACTCTTCTCGTACGCGAAGGGGCCGGCGGGGATCGCCTCGCCGCATGCGCGCGACCGGTTCGCGATGCTGCTGCGCGCCTTCTACGCGAATCCCCGCCTCGCGCCCGAGGCCGACGCGGCGCTCGGCGAGCTGCTGCGCGCCGGCGCGGGGATGGAGGTGCTGGAGCTGGTGCAGCGGCTTCGGTCGGCGGTGGAATTCGACGCGTACCACTGGCTGCGCCGCATCGTCGACGAGGGCGGCGAACCGGGGGCCGCTGTACGCACGGTGCTGGACGATGATCTGATGCATGCCGGATCGGGCATCTACCGGTTGCTGGAGAAGCTTTCCGAGTGGTTGCCGCCGGCGGGGCACGGTGGGTTGAACATCTCCGAATCCAACCGCATCGCCCTGGAGCTTCTGCCGGAATACGCCGCCGCTACCATCGCGGCGTGGGATCATGCTGGCGACACCGGGTCGCGCCGCCTGGTTCCGCTGCTGGTGATGGACGCCGACGACGCGCAGCCCAACGCGGCGCTCCTCGCGTCGTGGCTGCTCCATCCGGCGTTGCCCGCGATTTACGGCGGGGGGGACGAGGGCGCGGACGGGGTGACGTGCACGGTGGCGGGGCTCGTGGCGAAGTGGGCGTGCATCCTCGGCGCTCCCGACGGGGATCCACCGGTGGGCGCCGCCGCGGACGACGTGCTCACCGCGTTGCTGGAGGCGATCCTGGCGCAGACGTCCGACGCGCGCGGGCTCCAGCTGCGCCGGGCGATGGTGGCTTACTGGACGGAGATGAAGATGGGCTACGCCGCGCTGGTGAGGCTGCTCGGGTTCTGGGGAGGCGCGAAGCGCCGCGAGGTCGCCCGGGACCGCGACCTGCTGCAGGCGCTGCTGGATCGCTTCCGCGAGCTGGAGAACGATCCTCCGCCAGCGATGCGCTTCGTCGCCTGACCGCGATCTGCCGCCGCGGCCTTGTCATCCCCCGCGTGAAGGGCGATTGTGCCGGCCCACATACGCGAACGGGCGAGGGGTTGATGACGCAGCGGTGGATGGAGCACACGGTGGCGGCGGACGAGGCGGGGCGCACGGTGCAGGAGGTGCTCACCGGGCCGATGCAGGTGTCGCGGCGGATGATCCAGAAGCTCACGCGCGCGCACGGCATCACGCTCAACCGCCGACCCGCGTTCCTGGGCCGCAAGGTCAAGGCGGGCGACGTGGTCGCGGCGCGCGTGGGGTTCGAGGAGGAGACGGGGCTGAGTCCCGTGGCCATGCCGCTGGCCATCGTGCACGAGGACGACGACGTGCTGGTGCTGGACAAGCCGCCGTTCGTGCTCGTTCACCCCACCTCGCCCGAGCAGGCGGAGACGCTGTCGCACGGGGTGGCGCACCACTTCGCGGAGCGCGGCGTGCGGGCGAAGGTGCGGCCCGTGCACCGCATCGACCGTGACACGTCAGGCCTCGTACTCTTCGCCAAGAGCGCCGTGGCCCACGCGCGGCTCGACGCGCAGCTGCGCGAGGGCGGCCTCCAGCGCGTCTACCAGGCCGTGGTCGACGGCGTGGTCGCGGAGGACGAGGGGACGATCGACGCGCCCATCGGCCGCGACCCGCGCCGCCCGCACCTGCGCGCCGTCCGCGCCGACGGCGAGCCCGCGCGCACGCGCTTCCGCGTGCTGGAGCGCTGGGCCCGCGCCACGCTGCTGGAGCTCGAGCTGGAGACCGGCCGCACGCACCAGATCCGCGTGCACATGGCGCACGCCGGCCACCCCGTCCTCGGCGACCGCCAGTACGGCCGCGCCGGCACGGGGCTGATCAAGCGCCAGGCGCTGCACGCGTCCCGCCTCTCCTTCACCCACCCCACCACCGGCACGCGCCTCACCTTCGATGCTCCTCTCCCGCCTGACATCGCCGCGCTGATCGAACGCCTCTCGAGTGGTTGATCGCTTCCGCGATCTGTCATGACATACGTGGTGGTTGATCTGTCATTCCGAAGGCGCTGCACCGGCCTCTCGTCCGCGACGAACTGCGGGCGCCTGAGGAATCTGTGGCCTGCGTCCGCGCGTGATTCGGCCGTCGGCGCGGGCGCAGGCTACAGATTCCTCGGGCTGCATCCATTCGTGCGGACGCGATACCGGTCTGGCCGCCCTCGGAATGACAGATGGCTGGATCGCGATGATGAAGTCCGCGAAGGCGGACTGCGTGTGGTTGTAGCCGCGAGTTAACTCGCATTGTCGCGCGCAAATATGCGCGTCGCGCAAACGCTCTGCGTCGCCGCGCATCGTCCATCTCCATCCCCCAATCCCATCACCGAAAAAGGCGAGACGCCAGTGCGCCTCGCCTTCTCGTCATCTCCAGATCCCCCAGCCCGCGATCAGTCCGCCGCGGTGGGGTCGGGGTCGCCGGCGATGGGGCGGTGGTCGGGGACGCGGCCGATGCCCGCCTCCTGCTCCACGCCGAGCTGCCGCGGGCTCTCCTCCGGCGGGATCACCGCGGCGTGCGGGTCGAACTCGCCCTCCCAGCGCGCCATCACCACCGTCGCCAGGCAGTTGCCGACCAGGTTCACCGTGGTGCGCGCCATGTCCATCAGCTCGTCCACGCCCAGGATCACCGCCACGCCCTCCAGCGGCAGCCCGAAGGTGGCCAGGGTGCCCGACAGGATCACCAGCGACGCGCGGGGGACGGCCGCCACTCCCTTCGAAGTCAGCATCAGCGTCAGCATCATGGTGAGCTGGTGCCAGAAGGTGAGCGGGTGCCCGGCCGCCTGAGCCACGAAGATCGACGCCAGCGCCAGGTACAGCGTGGTCCCGTCGAGGTTGAACGAGTACCCGGTGGGCATCACGAAGGCCACGATCCGCCGCGGGACGCCGATCCCCTCCATGGCCTGCATCGCCCGCGGCAGCGCCGCCTCGGACGAGGTGGTGGAGAACGCGATCAGCGCCGGCTGCCGCACCGCCTGCAGGAACTTGCGGATCGGCACCCGCGCGACCAGCGCGATGGGCAGCAGCACGCCCAGCACGAAGACGACGAGCGCGCCGTAGAGGGTGAGGATCAGCTTCCCCAGGTTCACCAGCACGCCCAGCCCGCTGTGGCTGACCGTGACCGCGATGGCCGCGCCGATGCCGATCGGCGCGAAGCGCATGATGATGGCGGTGAACTTGAACATGATCTCCGCCAGCGCCTCGCAGAACCCGATCATCACCTCCTTGGGCCGCCCGCGCACCTGCGACAGCGCCACCGCGAACAGCACCGACCAGAACACGATCTGCAGCACCTGGTTGTCGACCGCCGCCTCGGCCAGGCTCTGCGGCACCATGTGCTCCAGGAACGAGCCCAGCGTCAGCTCGTGCCCCTTGGCGGCCAGCTCGGCGCCTGTGGCCGCGGGCGCGGCCAGCTGCACGCCCACGCCGGGCTTCACCAGGTTCACCGCGCCCAGGCCGATGAACAGGGCGATGGTGGTGACGATCTCGAAGTAGATCAGCGACTTGAGCGCCAGCCGGCCCACGCGCTTCATGTCGTCGCCGTGCCCCGCGATGCCGATCACCAGCGTGCTGAAGATGATCGGCACGATGATCGACTTGATCATCCGCAGGAAGATGGTCGACAGCGGCTTGAGCTGCGTGGCCTCGAAGCCCCCCGTTCCCGTGGGGAAGAGGAATCCCAGCAGGACCCCGACGGCCATGCCGATCAGGATCCACTGGGTCAGCGAAACGCGGCGGATATACCTCAACATCGTCGGTCCGGGGGATGCCGGTGGGGGCGATGCGGGCGGACGGCGCCCAAATGGCGAAGGGCCGCCGCCCCGTGAGGCTCACGGAGCGGCGGCCCCCACTAACCGGGCCGGAAGTATGTCGCGGGAACCCCGTCCCCGCAAGGGCTTACGCTACGCGGCGCGACCGGCCCCACCCCGGAATTCGGTGGATGGAGACAAAATGCCGCCTGCCCCACCCGGCCGGGGCCCTCACCCTGGAGAAGGCGAGACAAACTGCCTTCTCGCCTTCTCTGGAGGCCCTCACCCGAAAAGTTGAAGCGCCGAGACATAACCCCCGTCTCGGCGCTTCAACTTTTCGACCTCTCCCGACAGCAGGAGAGGTAAACTGCAACTGCAACTAAACTCCCCGCGAAGTTTCAGTTCTCCCCTCCCCTGCGTAGCGGGGGAGGGGCCGGGGGAGGGGGCCATCCGCGGCCGCGCCGGGCCCCGCCACTCGTCCCGAAGCCCGTCCCCACCCTGAGGTCTCCCCCTTCTCCTGCAGTTCGGGAGAAGGGGGCCGGGGGGATGAGGGGCCTCCGTCAGCTCGACGGCAGCACGGTGAACGCCAGGCCGAACGGGCACACGCCGGTGGTGACGGTGCGGTTGACGGTGTAGGGCGCGCCGTTCAGGCGGTACGCCTTCCCCGCGGCCAGGCAGTCGCCCGGGTTCAGCGTGTGCAGCCGCCCCGAGGGGTCGAACCCGAGCCCCGACACCGGCGGCGCGCCGTTGGGAAGGACCGGGTTGTCGAGCCCGCGCACGAACTGGCGCACGCCCGGGTTCCACACCAGCACGCCGGTGCCGTACACGCCCACGTACAGGTTGCCGTCCGGCCCCACGTCGATGGAGCCCGGGAACTCGCCGAAGCCGGGGACCAGCTCCTCGGTGCCCGTCACCAGGTTCACCACCGAGAGCGAGCCGTCGGCCTGCCCGAAGTGGCCGGCGTTGATCACGTACAGCCGGCTGCCGACCACCACCCCCGCCTGCGGGTTGATGCCGGTCAGCTGCAGGCTCCCCACCACCTTCCCCGTGGCGTCGATCGCGCTGATCGAGCCGGGGCCGGCGGGCGAGAAGTTCACCAGGTTGCCGTTCAGCACGAACAGCACGCCGCCGCTGGCCACGATCGCCTGCGGATAGGTGCCCACCGCCACCTCGGCGCCCACCGCGCCCGTGCGCACGTTCACCGGGGAGACCGTGTTGCGGTTGGGGTTGCCGACGAAGGCGATGGAGTCGTTCAGGAACGCCACGCCCGTGGCGCCCGAGTTGGCCGGGAGCGCCGCGGTGCGCGTCACGGTCCCCGTGCGCAGGTCCACGATCGCCGCGAAGGGATAGGTGCCGAGCGGGACGACCGCCGTGGCGCCGTTCGCGGCCACGCCCACCGGCGTTCCCTGCGCGCCCAGCCCCACCGTCACCGGCGTGGGGGTGGCGCTGTCGGGGGAGACCAGCGTCAGCGAGTTGCCCACGCTGTTCACGATCACCTCCACCCGCTGCGGGCCGCCGGTGGAGCCGCTGGGTCCATCGCCGCCGCTGCACGCCGCCAGCGCGGCGGTGGCCAGAAGGGCCGCAAGCCGGGCGAGCCGGCCGGAGATTCCGTTCTTCATCACTCCCACACGTCCTGGGTTCAGGGTAGGTCTGCGCGGCTCAGGCGCAGGTCCAGGCGCACCCGCCGCCCCGGCTCGGGATAGCCGGCGATCAGCGACTGCTTCTCGTCGAACAATCGGTCCACGGTCACCGCGCCCACCGCGGCCCAGCGGCCCAGCCGCCATGCGCGCGACACGCCGGCGCCCGCGCTCCAGAAGCCGGGGAGCGCGTTGGCCTTCTCGGGCGCGGGGTAGCGCAGGCCGGTGTAGCGCGCGGCCACCTCCGCCCGCCACGCGCCGGGCGCCCACTCCGCGCGGAACATCCCGGCGTGCGCGGGGCGATACGCCACCTGGATCCCGCTGTCCTCGCCGTCCAGGACGTACGTGATACGCGCGACGGACCACGATCCTGACAGGCGGAGATCCGCCGCCGGCACCGCGGCCTCCATGCGCGCGTCCACGCCGCGGCGCGCGACGTCCACGTTGCGCGGGCTCCAGCGGAAGGCGAAGTCGGGGAGCCAGACGATCATCCCCTTCACATCGCCCGTGAACGCGGCGGCGGAGAGGGAGAGGTCGGCGCCGCCCATCCGTCCCCCCAGCGACGCCGCCAGCTCCCACTCGTTGGGCACGCGCTCGGGGCGGAGATCGGGATTGGGGACCACGCCCACGCCCTCGCGGAAGAACTGGTCTCCCAGCGAGGGCGGGCTGAAGCTGCTCCGGCTGGCGAGCTGTACCCGCAGCGCGCCGAACGAGGTCCCCGCGGTGAGCGCGCGGCTGGCGAACCAGTCGCGCGTCACCCCGTCGCGGTCCACCCGTCCCTCGGCGGAGAGGTCGATCAGCTGGCGGGAGATGGAGATCACCCCCGCCGCGTGCGCGAACGCGCCGAAGTCGCGGCGGGTGCGCGGCGCGTTCTCCCCCAGTGCGCCGGCGTCGACGTGCTGCACCCCCGCGTCGATGCCGCCACCCGCGGTGCGGAAGACGCCGTCGCCGAGCGCGCGCTCCGCCTCGACGCGGAGGTCGGCGGCGCGGACGCGGGTGGTGTCGTCGTATGCCACCCCGAACGGCGGCGCGGGGTCGGCGAAGCGGGCGCGCTGCGTGGCGCCGGAAAGGAGCGCGGAGAGCGTCGTCCGCGCCCCCGTGCGCCGCCAGCCGAGCGACGCGCGCCCGCGCCCCATCTCCTCGCGCGCCTCCGGCGAAGGCGTGTGGCCGGTGCCGGGAAGGCCGCGGCGCAGCGCGTCCCATCCCCCGCGCGCGCGCAGCTCGCCGCCCGCGAGCGGCGACGACACCGCGCCGAACGCGCTCCACTCGTCCAGGTCGTCGTTGGTGCGGCGCAGCATCGTCGGGTCGTTCACGTCGCGGCGGTAATCGAAGCCGCCGCCGATCCGGCGCAGGTGGCCGCCGACGCTCCACGCCGTCCGCCCCGCGGCCCCCCCTGCTTCCCCCCCGCCCGACCACTCGCCGAGCGAGCCGGCGGAGAGCTCCAGCCCTTGGCGCGGCCGGGCGGCGCGCGTCTCGATCAGCACCACGCCGGCCTGTGCATGCGGCCCGTACCGCGCCGTCCGCGCGCCGGGAAGCACGGTCACGCGCTCGACGGACGACGCGGGAACGGCGCTGAGGTCGGCCTCGCCGGTGACGGGATCGTTCAGCGCCACGCCGTCCAGCAGCACCAGCACCTCGTCCGCCGCGCTGCCGCGGATGGTGACGGTCCGTGCGCCCGTCGGCCCGTTGCCGCGCACGACCACGCCGGGGACGCGCTCCACCACCTCCGCCGCCGTCCGCGCGCCGCTCGCCTCGATCTCCGCACGCGCGACGGTGCCGCCCGCCGCCTCGGCCTCCGCCGTCACCCGCAGCGCCGACAGGGCCACGGGGAGCGGCTCGAGGGAGATGGAGAGGCGCGCCGTCTCGCCGTTGCGCACCGTCGCGGCCACCTCGCGCGACGCGTACCCGGTGCGGCGCACGAGGATGCGGTACTCGCCCGGCTCCAGCCCGCGCAGCCGGAACGCGCCCGCGCCGTCCGTCCGCGCCGCCAGCGGCGTCCCCGCGAGCTCGACGGACGCCGCCGCGACCGGTGCCCCGTTCGCCGCGTCCGTCACCGTCCCCGCCAGCTCGCCGGGAAACTGCGCGAGCAGGCGGATGGGGGCGATGAGGAGCAGGAGGACAAGGATCAGTGCGGCCGCGGCGCGGGAGCCCCCCACCCCGCGCTTAGCGCGACCCTCCCCCCAAAACCGACTGGGGGGAGGGTGGAGGATCCCGCCGCCCCGCACGACTGGGCACTGGGCACTGGGCACTGGGCACTTACGCCGCATCGGCATCCTCTTCGCGCCGGCCGAGCATCTCCGCGCATGACTCGCCGGAAAGCGGGACGACCTGAGGCGCGCCGGCGTCGGGGCCGGGGCCGGGGTGGCGGTCGATCCGGACGGGCCAGCCGTACACGCGCTCCACCGTCTCCCGCGCCAGCACCTCGGCGGGCGTGCCGGTAGCGGCCACGCGCCCATGATCCAGCAGCACCAGCCGGTCCGCATAGCGCGCGGCGAGGTTGAGATTGTGCGTCACCAGCAGCACCGTCGTTCCCGCGCGGCCCAGGTCGCGCAGGAGCTCGAAGATGGCCATCTCGTGGCTCACGTCGAGCGCCGCCGTGGGCTCGTCCAGCGCCAGCGCCGACGGCTCCTGCGCCAGCGCCCGCGCCACCCGCGCCCGCTGCCGCTCGCCGCCGGAGAGCGTGGAGATGGGCCGCTGTGCGAACGCCAGCACGTCGCACCGCTCCATCGCCCGCTCGACCGCGCGCCGGTCGGCGTCGCGCTCGCGCCGCCAGGGGCCGAGGTGGGGATAGCGCCCCATCGCCACCATCTCCCGCACCGTCATCGGGAAGACGGCCTCCTCGCCCTGAGGCACCACGCCCACCGCGCGGGCGATCTCCTCCCGTCCCCACTGCGCCACCGGACGCCCGTCCAGCTCCACCGCGCCGGCGGAGGGGGAGAGGATGCCCAGCATCAGCCGCAGCAGCGTCGACTTTCCCGATCCGTTGGGGCCGAGGACGGCCGTGCACGCGCCGGCGGGGACCTCCACCGTCACCCCGTCGACGGCGCAGCCGGTGGCCTCCGGGTAGCGGAAGGTGAGGCCGCGGCAGCTCCATCCGTTCACGCGGCCCTCCGTCGCAGCAGCCAGACGAAGAACGGCACGCCCACGAACGCCGTCACCACGCCCACGGGCAGTTCGGTGGGCGCGGCGGCGGTGCGCGCGAGGGTGTCGGCCAGCACCACGAACGCGGCGCCGAGCAGCACCGAGGCGGGGATCAGGAAGCGGTGGTCCGGCCCCCACAGCATCCGCACCACGTGGGGGACGACGAGGCCGACGAAGCCGATCACCCCGCTCACCGCCACGGCGCCCGCGGTCAGCAGCGACGCGGTGCCGTAGGCCAGGAGCTTGGTGCGCTCCACCCGCGTCCCCAGGTACGCGGCCGTCTCCTCCCCCACGGAGAGGAGGTTGAGCGGGCGGGCGAGGGCGAGCAGCAGCGTCATCCCCGGCACCATCGCCGCGCCGAGCAGCGCGATCCCGCGCCAGGTGGCGCCGGAGAAGCTTCCCATCATCCAGAAGATGGCGGAACGGAAGGCGTCGGCGTCGGCGAAGGTCAGCGCCAGCAGGATGCAGGCGTTGAAGAAGGCGCCCACCACCACGCCGGCGAGGAGCAGGATGCGCGTGTCCAGCGCCCTCCCCACCACGGCGGCAAGGCGGAAGACCAGGAGCACCGCGAACACCGCCCCCGCCAGCGCGGCCACGCCCACGACGCCCGCCGACGCCAGGGTACCGCCCAGGGCGATGGCGAACACCGCGCCCACCGCCGCGCCGCCGCTGATCCCCAGGATGTACGGCTCAGCGAGGGGATTCCGCAGCAGCGCCTGGAAGGTCGCGCCGCTGGCCGCGAGCGAGCCGCCCACCATCGCCGCCAGCACCGCGCGGGGAAGGCGGAGGCGGCGCACGATGGCGACGGTCGTGGGATCCGCCGTCCCCCGCACGCCGTCCATCACCTGGCGCAGGGAGAGCGGCACCGCGCCCAGCCGCACGGCCACCAGGAGCGCGGCGACGGCGATCGCCGCCAGCAGGGCCAGGCGCGCGAGCGGCTTCATCGCCCGCGCAGCTCCGGGTGGATGGCGTCGCGAACCGCGCGCGCGGCTTCGGCCAGGTGCGGCCCGGGCTGGTTCACCACCTGCGAGGGAACGGAGACGCCGCGCCCCTCGCGCAGCGCGCGCAGCTCGCGCCACCCCACCGACGTCTTCAGCGCCTCCAGCCGCACCGTCCCCTGCTCGCCGATGGGGACGACCACGAAGTCGGGCTGGCGGCGCACGATCTCCTCCAGCGACACGTTGGGCCACAGCGCCGCCTGGTCGGCGAAGGCGTTGCGCCCGCCCGCGATCTCGATCACCTGCGACACGAAGGTCTTGGGCCCCGCGGTCATGGGCGGGTCGTTCCACACCAGGAAGAACACGGACGGCCGCGGCGAAGCGGCCACCGATGCGCGCACGGCGTCCAGCTCGCCCCGGATCGCCGTGGCGAGCGAATCCGCCGCGTCCGTGCGCCCGGTCAGGCGGCCGAGGCTGCGGATGGAGCGGAAGACGTCGGTGGTGTCTTCCAGCTTGACGGAGAAGACGGGGATGCCGAGCGCGGTCAGCCGGTCGCGCAACTCGGTGCGGCCGGTGGTCTCCCAGCCGAGCACCAGGTCGGGGTGGAGGGAGACGAGCTTCTCGATGCTGGGGTCCAGCCCGCCGCCGACGGAGGGGAGCCGCTCCACCATCACCCCCCTGTCGTAGGCCGTCCGTCCCACCAGGCGCTCGCCCGCGCCCAGCGCGATCACCGTCTCCGTGGCCGCGGGGACGAGGGCGACGATGCGGCGCGCGGGGCGGGGAAGGGTGACGGTGCGCCCCGCGTCGTCCGTGACGGAGACGGACGAGTCCGCCGCCGCCCCGCCGCGCGCGCGATCGTCCGCGCGTCCGCCGCACCCGGCAAGGAGCGCGGCCGCCAGCGCGGCGGCGATGGGGATGCGGCGCTTGGGATCCGTCGGAAACAAGAAACCCGTCCTTCCCGTAGAGGCGGGAGGGAACGGGTGCGATGGCGGCGGGGCGACGTCCCCGATGGGGAAATGAAGCCAGAGGCCGGCGATCGGACCCGCTCCCCTCCCGCGAGGGGCGTTCGTGCGGGAGCGAAGGGACCGGTCTCCTGGCTCGAGGCGGCTGGCGCTCCACCTTCCCAGGCGTGTCGTACGCCCAGTGGCTGTGCGGGGGCTGGACCCCCGCGGAGCGGGCCGGGCCGGCGACCGTGGCCGCCGGGCCTCTCACAGTGGCGGGGCCGCGCCGGAGTTGCACCGGCTTCCGAATGGCCCCCTCGCGTCGTGTTGTCGCGGGAAAGCTATGCCGCCGTCAAACCCCTGACAAGGTTCCGGCGTCCAACTCAAGGGAGCCGAATGGACGGTGTCACAAAATTCGGTACCCGCGCGTTTGAAAACACCTGTGGCGCGTCCAGTCCCTTGGGCGCGCCGGCCGGGCACCCCGATCCGCGCCATCGGATGTTCGTACCCCACACGCCCTCAGCCCCGCGCACGCCGCTGCGCACCGCCGAATCCACCCCCTTCGCCCAGGACAACCCGAGAACCCCCCGACGCCCCGCCGGACCGGCGGTGGCCGCCACGCTGGCGCCGTCGCTGCGCCGCGCGCAGCACCTTCCCGCGCGCCTGCGCGAGGCGCTGGCGCTGGCGTGCGACGAAGCGCGCAACATCCGCACGGTGGAGAAGCTGGCCACCGCCGCCGGGTGCGACCGCCGCACGCTGTGGACGCACTGGAAGCACACCGTGGGCGCCGGGCTGCGCCTGCAGGACTTCCTGCACTGGCTCCTCCTCCTCCGCGCCACGCACCGCAAGACGGCTGCGCGCGCCTGGGCCGACGTGGCCGACGAGATCGGCATCCATCCCCACACGCTGGGCCGCCTGGCCCGTCAGCTCACCGGCAGCTCGCTGCGCGACCTGGCCGCGCGGGGGCACGCCGCGCTGGAGCACCGCTTCCAGACCGAGGTGGTCCCGCGCGTGCTGGTGCCGTCGCCGAACGGCCGCGGGCGGGCGTAGCTTCGCGGCGGCGGCGGCGCGGCTCGCACCTCCGCGGTGCGCATCCGTGCCGCCCCGCGCGCGCATCCTTCCTTCTGACAGCATCGTTGCAGGCGTGAACCGCCGGGGCCTCCGCCGCGCGGACGGTCCCGGGCCGCGATCCACCGCCGCGCCCGCCGATGCACGCCGATCTCCTCCCGCTCCCGTCACCCCGCGCGGCCGCCGCGCCTCTTCGCCTCGTCCCCGCCGCCCGGAACGCGCAGGGACCCGTCCAGAACCTCGTTTTGGCGCTGCGGCGGTGCGCGTCGATCTCGCCGCGGCTGCGCGACGCGCTGCTGCAGGCGTGCGCCGCGCCGCGCCCGTTCCGCAGCGTCGCCCGCCTGGCCGCCGCGGCCGGGTGCGACCGGCGCACGCTCTGGCGCGACTGGCGGCAGGCGATGGGCGATTCGCACCCGCTGCGGCTGGAGGACGTGCTGCACTGGCTGCTGCTGGCGCGGGCGATGGAGATGCGGGCGCCGGGGCGTTCCTGGGGCGAGCTGGCCAGCGCCGTGGCCGTGCATCCGCAGACGCTCGCCCGCTTCGCGCGCCAGTTCACCCGCCGCTCGCTCCGCGGCGTGTCGGCCGACCCCGCAGCCGCGTCTGCCGCGCTCGAGCGCGCGCTCATCCCCTTCTTCGCCGACGACATCGCCGGCCGCGCGAACGCCGCGTAAAAAAGAAGGGCCTCACGCGGAGACGCGGAGAACGCGGAGAACTCACCCCGGCACCTGAGTTCTCCGTGTCCTCCGCGTCTCCGCGTGAGATTCTTCTGTTCACAGTTGACGCGGGAGCTCCGGCCGATCTTATTCGGAGAGCCATCGATCGGGAGAGAAGAGGATGGAGATTGCGACCAGCACCGTTCACGACGACGGTGATTCGATCTCGACGTCCATTCCGCTGGTTGCCGTTCGTCACTTGGGGATAAAAGCGGGTGACGTGCTGCAGTGGATTGCGGACGAACGCGGAGGGTACCGTGTGATCGTCATCGATCCGCGGCGCGCTGCCGTGCTGAACGCGCACGGCGAGATCATCGAGGAGTACGTCGACGTCTTCCGAGACCTTGCGACGTAGGTACGATCTCTAGCCAAGCAGAAGGGGCAGGCACGATTCGCGTGCCTGCCCCTTGCTTTCGCCTGATCGTCCGACGCGTCTACGGCAGCAGCCCGTCGCGGGGGCCGAGGAAGCCGAGCACGAGGATGGTGGCCACGGCGGCCCAGATGCAGGCGTAGAGCACGGCCACGATCTTCCGCTTCTCCAGGATCTCGGGGAAGAGGATCGGCTTGCCGGCGAACTTGCCGCGCGGCTTGTTGGGGAAGAAGAAGGTCTTGTACGTCTCGATCGTGGCCACGGTGAAGCCGATCCCCGCCAGCCCGATGAACACCCAGTTGTGGGTGAAGAAGCTCATCACCGTGCTCCAGGTGGTGGCGATGGCCGGGCTGCGGAAGAACTTGAAGGTCTCGAACCCCTCCACCGGCGCGTCCTTCCACGCCCCGCCGAACGCGCTGAACCACCCGCCCGCGCTGGCCAGCAGCAGCACCGCCCACTTCGGCGCGCCGGGATACGCCGCCTGCAGCCGCGTCACCCCCCAGACCGTCAGCACGATCACCGCGACCACGGCGGCCAGGATGGCCCAGCGCACGCCGCGGCTCTTGATCGGCTTGCCGAACACGCCGAACTGCATGGGGATGAAGTACTTGCTCTGGTCTTCCTCCCGGATGAAGGTCTTCCAGAGCTCCACCACCAGCCGCTCGCCCGCGTACACCATCCCGAAGAACACGGCGGCGTGCGCCCAGCTGTCGGGCCCGAAGCCGGTGAAGTACTCGATCGCCAGGGCGACGAGGGTCGCCACGACGATGCTGCGGAAGTACTTGGGGAAGGTGAAGCCCTCGTGCGGGGCGTCCTTGTACATCCCCCAGCTGGAGGTGTGGGCGCCCGCGAGGAGCCCGATCAGGATGGTCATGGCACGTGCTATGGGTTGAGGCCGGGCACGGAGAGGTCCCGGCCGAGTGAGGCGTACGCGGCCTCGGTCAGCACCAGGTCGCGCTTTGCTTTGTCGAAGTCGAACCGCGGCTCGCGGTTCTCGATCAGCGCGGGAACGAAGTCCTTCCACATCCCCGCGTAGCCGGCCACGTCGGCCAGCTTGCTGCGCAGCGAGCGCTTCCGCCCGCGCACCATCAGGAAGATCCCGTTGCTCTCGAAGCTTGCCACGCCCTCCGTGCCGTACACGGCGGAGAGGTGGACGCCCTTCAGCAGCACCGGCATCTCCCAGCTGTAGTAGAGCGTGCCCACCGCGCCGTTGGCGTAGGTGAAGCCCACCACCATCGAGCGGTCGGGCGACCCGTCGTCGCCGCCGGGGCGGAAGGCCTGCACGCCGGTGACCTCCATCCCCAGGTTGGCGAAGAAGTCGACCCAGTGGATGCCGCCCTCGTACAGCGCGCCGCCCCCGCTCAGCGCCGGGTCGCCGCGCCAGTCCTTCACGCGCTGCTCCTTGAGCGCGTTGACGGTGACGATGCGCGGCTCGCCCAGCGCGCCCGAGGCGATGGTCTCGCGCAGCGCCTCGGCCAGCGGCTTGTAGAAGTAGTTCTCGGCGATCATCACCCGCCGCCCCACCCGCTCCTTCTCCTTGCGGACGATCTCGAAGTCCGAGGCGCGCTCGAAGGGCGGCTTCTCCACCACCACGTGCTTCCCCTGCGCCAGCGCGGCGAGGGTCAGGTGGAGGTGCGAGCTCGGCGGGGTGAGCACCAGGGCCACGTCCACGCGCGCGTCCTGCAACGCCGCTCCGTAGCCGCCGTACGCGTTCCCCGCGTCGGCCCAGAACGCGCCGGCGCCGCCGTACTTCCTCGCGAACGCCTCCGCCTTCGCGCGCTCGCGGCTGGCGAAGTACATCCGCACGTTGGGGAACGACCTCAGCCGCTTCGCGTGGATCGTGGCCGCGTAGCCGCAGCCGAGGAAGGCGATCCCCAGCGTCTTCCCGTCTCCCATCACCCCTTCCCTCCGGCCGCGGCGGTGGCGATCTCGGCGTCCGCCGCCGCGCCGCGCGCGATCAGCCGCCCCACGCGCAGCGCGTTGGCGGCGATGGTCAGGCTCGGGTTCACCCCCGCGGAGGTGGGGAAGACGCTGCCGTCGGTCACGTACAGCCCGTCGACCCCGCGGAAGCGGCACTCCGCGTCCAGCGGCGCCGCCTCCGGGTCGTCGCCCATGCGCACGGTGCCGACCGCGTGCGAGAAGGTGCTCACGTCCCAGTTCACGCAGAAGAGCGCGCCCGCGCGGCGGAGGATGCGCTTCGCCTGGCGGATCATGAAGCGGCGCGCGGCCAGGTCGCGCGGCGTGTACTCGTGCTCCACGACGAGCTTCGGCAGCCCGTACGCGTCCGTGCGGGAGATGTCGATGCGCACGCGGTTCTCCGCGCGCGGCTGGTCCTCGGCGATGGAGAGGATCCCCGTGAGCAGGCTGGCGGGGAGCTCGGCCACGCGCGCCAGCCACTTCAGCCCCTTCGGCAGCACGTGGCCGACGAGCTGCGCCTGCGGCCCCATGATCTGCTGCATGTTCCCCAGCGGCCCCGCCGGCGCGCCCCGCTCTCGCGAGCCGAAGTAGAAGTCGTGCACCGCCATCTGCTTGTGGTGCTCGTTGGCCGGGTTGGGGCGGAAGGGGAAGATGCCGAACGTCATCGCGTTGCAGTGCCGCATCAGGTACCGCCCGACGGCGTCGCCCGCGGGGTTCGTCTTCTCCAGCCCCGAGGCGAGGAGGAGGTGCGGCGTCGCCAGCGCGCCGGCGGCGAGGACGACGGTCGATGCGCGGAACGTCATCCGCCCGCCCGTCTCCTTGTCCACGCACTCCACGCCCGCCGCGCGCCCGTCCTCGGCCAGCACGCGGGTGACGACGGTGCCCGGGCGGATCTCCATCCCCCCCGCGAGCAGGCGGGGGATGACGCGCACGGCCAGGTCGTTCTTGGCGGAGATGGCGCAGGCGAAGGTATCGCACGTGGTGCACGCCGCGCACACCGCGCCCTCGGCCGCCGCGTGGTTCAGCGCCAGGGGGATGCGGAACGGGTGCAGCCCCAGCGAGCGCATCGCCTCGGCCATCCGCTTCGACGCGGCGCTGAGTCTCGACGGAGATTGGGGATACGGCGCGCTCCGCGGCGGCTCGGTCGGGTCCGCGCCCGCCTCGCCCGCCACGCCGAGCAGCCTCTCCGCGCGCGAGTAGAAGGGTTCCAGCGCGCCGTAATCAATCGGCCAGGCGGCGCCGGTGCCGCCGGTGATCTCGGGCGCGGCGTCGAAGTCGCGCTCGCGGAAGCGGAAGCTGGCGCCGCCGTAGAAGACGGACGGGCCGCCGACGCAGGTGCAGAGGTTCTGCGACGAGAGCTTCGCCTGGTGATGCAGGTCGAAGGCGGTGTCGGCGGCGTAGAACGGCGTGCGCACGAAGGCGCCCTCGGCGCCCCAGTTGTGCGGGCCGCGCTGCACCCAGCCGCCGCGCTCCAGCATCAGCACGCGCCACCCGGCCTCGACCAGCTCCAGCGCGGCCATGCATCCGCCGAAGCCGCTGCCTACGACGACGGCGTCGAACTCCTCCGCCGTGCGGGAAACCACCATGAGATCAGGTCGGGAGAGCGGAACGAGAGCCTGCGGCCAAACGGGAGCGGCGCCCCCGCGGAGCGCCGCCGACAGCACGAACGGCCGACAATCTAACCACTTGCGCCGCCGGGGAAAACCACCGGGTGTCATCGCCGGGAGGAAGGGGCGAATGAATTCGCAGCGGCAACCACACGAAGTCCGCCTTCGCGGACTACCGGCTTCGGGTCGGCCGATGCTTCTTCGCGCGCGACGGGCTTTCGCCGGCCGCGGCGTCACCGGCACTCGGTGATCGACCCGTCGTAGATCACGTAGCCGCTGCCGTCCGGCGTGCGCAGCTCGTAGTACTGGTGATCCTTCCCGTACTCCGTCGCCCGGTACTCGTAGCGCCCCGGCGGCAGCGTGGCGATGACGGGGTTCGGCGCCGTGCTCGTAACCGGATGAGACTCGGCCAGGAGCGGCGTCGGCCGGGTCAGCTCGATGCACCCCGGCTCGCCGCACGCCGCCGCCGCGATGGAGATCGCCGCCGCGGCGATGGCGGACGCGAGCCGGGGCGTTCTCAATGCGGCATCGGGAGGAAAAAGAAGGCGATGCCCAGGATGGCGTAGACGGCCAGGAGCTGCACCCCTTCCATCCAGTGGCTCTCCCCGTCCGCCGCCACGTAGCCCATGATCAGCACCGACACGGCGATGGCCACCACCTCCAGCCGCGTGAAGATCAGGTCCATCGGGCGCGGGGCGATGGCGTAGCTCAGCAGCACCAGCACCGGGGCGACGAAGAGCGCCACCTGGATCGACGAGCCCACGGCGATGTTGATCGCCACGTCCATCTTGTTCTTCCACGCCATGATCACCGCCGTGGAGTGCTCGGCCGCGTTGCCGATGATGGCGACCACGATCACGCCCACGAACACCTCGCTCCATCCCAGCGACTTGGCCGTCGCCTCCGCGGCGCCCACCAGGAACTCGGCCATGAACGCGATCCCCGCGGTGGCCGCCAGCAGCATCATCACGGGGCGCCAGAGCGGCGGCGGGGCGTGGTCCCCGGGCTCGTCGTCCTCCTTGTCGATGTCGCCCACGTACAGGTGGCGGTGCGTCTTGAGGGTGAAGACCAGGGAGAGCGCGTAGGTCACGATCAGGACGATGGCGATCTCCAGGCTCAGGTTGCGCTCGGCCGTCACCGCGCTGTTGCCGACGATGGCGTGGAAGGCGGCGGGGATCAGCAGCCCCACGGCGGAGAGCACCAGCAGCGTGGTTCCCGCGGCGGCGGCGGTGGCGTTGAAGCTCTGCGTCTGGTAGCGGATCCCGCCCGCCAGCGTGCTCAGGCCGAAGACCAGCAGGATGTTGCCGATGATGGAGCCGGTGATCGAAGCCTTCACCAGGTCGAAGTACCCGGCCCGCAGCGCGATGATGGCGATGATGAGCTCGGCCGCGTTGCCGAAGGTGGCGTTCAGCAGCCCGCCCACGCCCTCGCCCATCTGCTCGGCCAGCTGCTCGGTGGCATGGCCCATGAGCCCGGCCAGCGGGATCACCGCCAGGCACGAGAGGATGAACACCACCACGGGGCGCGCGTGCAGCGCGTACTCCGCCGCGAAGGCAATCGGCACGAACACGAGCAGCGCGTTCAGCCAGTTGCCGCCCAGAAGGCGCTTGATCACTTCGGATTCCTCAGGGTTCAGGGGGGTGGGCCCCCGGACGTGTGGGAAAGGCCAGCAGATTACCCGACTGTCGATGCAGCCGCCAGTGCTGCGGCCGGTGACTCGGGGTCTCACCAGCGGGGAAATGTCACACGGAGGAAACGGAGGAAGCGGAGGGGTGCCGGTGCGGCACCGTAATTCCTCCGTTTCCTCCGTTCCCTCCGTGTGATCCCCCTCCCGGCGGTTATCGCGCCGCGACGTTGAACCTGATGGTGCCGCGCATCACGTGCCCGTCGTGCGCCATGGTGCGCCAGGTGACGGTGTAGGCCCCCGGCTCCAGCCGCCCGCGCGTGTTCGTGGCGACGGACGGGTTCTGGCCGCGCGCGTGCTGCGCCGCCAGCGGCGTCAGCGCGACGTTCCGTCCGCCCGGCCCGGCCAGCCGCACGGTGGTGACGCGCATCTCCGGCGCCTCGGTGAACCACAGCTCGATGTGGCACGGGCCCGGGGGCAGCGTGGCGTCCGCCGCAGGCGTGGAGCGCACCAGCCGCAGGTGGAACGCCTCCGCGGCCGCCGCCTCGCCATCCGCCCCGCGCAGCGCCGGCGCCATCGCACCCGACGCGGCCACCGCCACAGCCATCACCCCGGCGGCAACCCACCGGCGGCCGCGCATCTTCGTTACGATCTCCCGCATCTCGTCCCTCTTCCCTGTGGTCGTTGAGTCAGTGCCCGGACGAGTACCCGTCACGAGCACAAAAGCTTCGCCGGCCCGATCGCCGGTAGTCTTCCCCTGACCCACCGAGCTCGATCATCACCCCGGTCGCACTCAGCACTCAGCACTCTCATCATCCCGTCCTCACCACCCCGTCGCGGATCGACCACCGCGGCAGCCGCCCGCCGTGGATCATCACGTCCGTCTCCTTGGGCGAGGTCAGGATCACCTGCCCGCCCTCCGCCTGGTCGATCCACTCGATGATGCGGCGCGAGCGGCCGGGGTCGAGCTCGGCGAACACGTCGTCGAGCAGGATCACGCTCTCGCGGCCGCGCGTCTCGCGGATCGTCTCCGCCTCCACCATCCGCAGCGCGATGGCGGCGGTGCGCTGCTGCCCGCCCGAGCCGTAGGTGCGCAGGTCCAGCGCCTGCCCGTCGCCACCCGCCGTGGTGAAACGCAGGTCGTCCCGGTGCGGCCCGGCCAGCGTCATCCCGCGCGCCGCCTCGCGCTCGGCCACGCGGTCCAGCTGGTCGCGGAAGGCGCGCGCCACGTCCTCGGCCGGCGGCGTGGGCTCCGGCAGGTCGACGGAAGGGACGAAGGATACAAAGCCCGGCTGCCCGCCCGCCACCCGCGCGTAGTGCTCGGCGAACGACGCCGCCCGCTCCGCCACCCACCGCGCCCGCGCCGCGATCACGCGGCTGCCTGTGTGGACCAGCGACTCGTCGAACGCCTGCACCAGCGCGGGCTGCGCCTTCTCGCGCAGCAGCGCGTTGCGCTGGAAGAGCGCGTGGCGGTAGCGCTGCAGCGCGCCCAGGTACCCCGGCTCGGCCAGCGAGAGGACGATGTCGAGGAACCGCCGCCGCTCCCCCGGCCCGCCGGCGACGAGCTCCACGTCGGACGGGGAGAAGATGACGGCGCCGACCAGGCCGAGCGCGTCGCCCAGGCGCTCGGGCTCGGCGCCGTTCACCGTCACCTTCTTCTTCCGCCGCCGCCGCTCGAACGCCGCCGCGAGGGTGCGCTCGCCGCCGGCGGGATCGCGCAGGGTGCCCTCGAGGCGGAACACCTCCTCTCCGAAGCGCACCAGCTGCTCGTCGGGCGCGCCGCGGAAGGAGCGGAAGATCTCCAGGTAGTAGACGGCCTCGAGCAGGTTCGTCTTCCCCTGCCCGTTGTCGCCGATGAGCGCCGCGCCCTCGGGCGGGATCTCCACCACCTGCTCGGCGAAGTTGCGCCAGTTGCGCAGGTGCAGCCGGGAGAGGTACACGCTACCGCATGCGCGAGACGCGCCGCTCGCCGAGCTGGAACTGGAAGGGCCGGCGCTCGGTGGCCGCGATCCGCTTCAGCTCCGGCCAGCCGCGCTCACCGGCCCACCTTCTCGGCGGGTGTGGACCTGATGTCCGGAGCGTCATAAGCCGACTGTGTCAAAATCGAAGGGTTTCCTGCCCGCCCTCGCTGGCTGGAACCTCCACGCCCTCGTGGCGCAGGAGCCAGCGCTTGGTGTCCACGCTCTTCCCCTCGCCCGACTCCCCCGAATACCCGCCGATGCCGCCGGACGCCAGCACGCGGTGGCAGGGGATGACGATGGGGATGGGATTGCGGCGGTTGGCCTGGCCGATGGCGCGCGCGGCCCTGCACTCGATCTGCTCGGCCACGTCGCCGTAGGTGCGCGTCTGGCCGAAGGGGATGGTGCGCAGCGCCTCCCACACGCGCCGCTGGAAGTCGGTCCCCTCGGGCGCGAGCGGGAGATCGAAGTCGCGCCGCGAGCCGGCGAAGTACTCGCGCAGCTGCTGGGCGACGCGCCAGCCGAGCGCGTCGTCGCGGGTCGGCTCCACGCGCGTTCCCGCCGGCGGGTGCATCCCCTGCGGCCAGTAGTGGATGCGGTGCACCGCGGCGCCGTCGTGCTCCACCAGCAGCGGCCCGACGGGGGAGGGAAGGAGGAGGCGGTGCAGCCGGGAGGTGGGAGCGAGGGGTCGCACGGGTACTCGCGGGACGGGGATGGGCGGGCGGAGCGGATCGTCGGCCGCCCCGCCCGCGCCGGCATCAGCGGCCGGTGAAGTCGGCCTTGCGCTTCTCCAGGAACGCCTGCATCCCCTCGCGCATGTCGCTCGTCGCCGCGAGGAGGCCGAAGAGGTTGCTCTCCAGCGCCAGCCCGTCGTCCACCGACATCTCCATCCCCCGCGTGGCGCACTCGATGGCGAGGCCGACCGCGACGGGGCCGTTGGCGAGGATGGTGGACATCGTCTTCCTCGCGGTGTCCATCAGCTCGGCCTGGGGGACGACCCTGTTGGCCAGGCCGATGCGGTACGCCTCGTCGGCCTTGATGAACTGCGCGGTCAGCATCAGCTCCAGCGCACGCCCCTTGCCCACGATGCGGGGGAGGCGGAGGGTGCCGCCGTAGCCGGGGATGATCCCCAGCTTCACCTCCGGCAGCCCGAACTGCGCGTTGTCGCTGGCGATGCGGAGGTGGCAGGCCAGCGCCAGCTCGCACCCGCCGCCCAGCGCGAACCCGTTCACCGCCGCGATCACGGGCTTGCGCGAGAGCTCGATGCGGCGGAACACCTGCTGCCCCAGCCGGCTGACCTCGATCCCGTCCACCGGCCCCATCTTCGCCAATTCGGCGATGTCGGCGCCGGCCACGAACGCCTTCTCGCCCACGCCGGTCAGGATCACGCCGCCCACGTCGTCGCGGCGGGTGATCTCGTCGAACGCCTCGGACAGCTCGCGGATGGTCTGCTCGTTGAGCGCGTTCAGCTTGTCCGGCCGGTTCACCGACAGCACGGCGATGCGGTCCTGGACCTCGAGCGTAAGGTTGCTGTATTCGGCCATGTCGGATGACTTCGGTTGCGGCTCGGGATGCGGGTTTCAGGCGCGACAACGTAGCCGCGCGCACAAAGCGGAGCAACGGTGGCGGAATACAAGCGCGACACGTTCGGGCCCTTGCATGTTCACGGAATTCTGTGCAGATTCGCCCGTCCACAGCGTTGCTCACCCCGTCGACCTGATGCCGATGAGCGATGTCCTGAGCTTTCCGGGCGCATACTGGGCTGTCCGGATCATGGCGACCGTCTTCATGGCCGGTGCGACGTGGCTGGCGGTGCTGGTGCTGGCGCGGTTCTTCCGGCCCAAGCACATCAAGGCGCTGGTGCTCGCCGATCCACCGAAGCTGGACGAGATCCGCGGCGAGTTCGGAGGAGTGAAGGGGGCAATCCGCTTCAACGCGCAGGGATCCGCGCTGAACGCGCTGGAGAATCGGATTGATGGGGTGGAGCTCTCCCTGGAACGGCTCTGGCGCATCACCGAAGAGCACAGCCGGGGCCTGACCAGGATGGGAATGGAGGTGAGTGATGGGCACCAGCCGTGAGCATTTCGAGCGTGCGCGCGAGATGATCGAGAAGTACCGGCCCGACCCTGCCCGGCTCGAGGAAATGCGGAAGAAGACGCTGCTGGCGCTGCTCGTCGCCAACGACATCCATCTCCCGAACGCCGATCAGCTCGACAGCGTGGCGCTGCGCAAGGTGCTGCACGCGGCGACGAACTTCGATTCTCCTGCGTATCTGAACGGCCGCTGATCGCAATGAAGCGGGAATCCAGAATGCGGAGACGCGGAGGACCGCGATGAGTCCTCCGCGTCTCCGCGTCTCCGCGTGAGAAATCAGCCGTCGCCTACCGCGATGCCGTCAGCTCGTCGACGATGCGGGTGGCGTGGTAGACGGAGCGCAAAGCGGCCAGGATCCCCGCCGAGTGCACGCTGATGGTGCGGTTCTGCGTCTCGTCGAAGATGAAGTTCCCCGGCAGCGACTCCAGGTTGCCGTCGAAGATCAGCCCCACCAGCTCCATCTCGCGGTTCAGCATCGGCGAGCCCGAGTTGCCGCCGATGATGTCGTTGGTGGAGACGAAGTTGAACGGCGTCGACAGGTCCAGCCCCGCGGCCGGGCGCTCCCACCGCGGCGGCAGGTCGAAGTCGCCCCGCTCGTCGAACCCGGCCGCGCGGTTGTACAGCCCGTAGAAGGTGGTCTTCCACGGGTGCAGCATCCCGCCGCTCTCGTACCCCTTCACCACCCCGTCGGCCAGGCGCAGGGTGAAGGTGGCGTCGGGCGGCACGTGGGTGCCGTACACCTCGTAGAACCCGCGCCCCAGCTGCGCGCGCAGCACGTTCTCGTGGGTGACCAGCGCCAGCCACGCCGCCTGCCGCGCGGCCAGCGCCGGCGCCACCCGCCGCGCCAGCGCGATCACCGGGTCTCTCGACGCCTCGACCGCCGCCGCGCCGCCGGCCAGCATGGCCTTGCGCGCGGTGGTGTCGGCCAGCGTCCACCCGCTCACGATCTCGTGCGCGGCGGCCTGCGGGGTGCGCCCGGACAGCACCATCTGCAGCAGCGAGTCGTTGGGCACGTTCTGCCGGGCCAGCGCCAGGAGCGCCGCCAGCTCCACCTCCTGCTCGGCCGGCGAGCGGTCGGTGCGGGCCAGCGCGGCCGAGCGGAAGTTGGCGCCCGACGCTCCGCCCGCGCGCACCAGCGCGATGGCGTTGCCCAGCGGGCCGTAGCCCAGGTAGCTGTTCCACGCGATCCCCGGCGCCAGCCGCCGCTTCGTCGCCTGGATGGCGGCGATGGAGTCCCACAGCGTGCCGTAGCGCTGCGCCAGCCGCGGGTCGCGCCTCACCGCCGCGCGGAAGTCGCGCTCCCACGCCACCTTGCGGCCGAAGAACGCGGGGTCCGCCTCCCCCTCGTAGCGTCCCTGGATGGCCTTGATGCTGTTCATGATGCTGAACAGCTCGTCGCGCAGCTCCAGCCGCCGCGCCTCGTTCGTCCGGCCCAGCGCCACGATGGCGTCGCGCTGCGCGCGCAGCGTGGCCAGCTGCGCCGTGTGCGACACGTCGCGCAGGTACTCCAGCTGGCTGACGGTGAGCTGCCGCTGCGTGCTTCCCGGGTTGCCGACCACGAACACCAGGTCGTTCTCCTGCGCCCCGCGCGCGCTCCAGCGCAGGTAGGTGGCCGGGCGCAGCGGCTGGCCGTTGTCGTCGTACACGCGCCACATCGACATGTCGAGGTTGTAGCGCGGGTAGTTGAAGTTGTCGGGGTCGCCGCCGAAGAAGGCGATCTTCTGCTCGGGAACGAACACGAGCCGCACGTCGTCGTAGCGCCTGTAGCCGTACCGCGAGTAGCGCCCGCCGTTGTAGAACTCCACCACCTGGTAGCGCATCCTGCGCGCGCTGTCGGGGCGCTCCAGCTCGCGCCGCGCCGCCGTCTGCCGCGCCACGCGCTCCGCGTCGGTGCCGCCGCCCTCCAGCGCCGCGTTCATCCGCTCCGTCACGTCCTCGATCGTCGCCAGCTGCTCGACGAACAGGTTGGGGACGCGGCGCTCCTCGGCCTGCGTGGCGGCGTAGAAGCCGTTGGTCAGCAGGTCCTCGCCGGGCTTCTGCACGCTCTCCAGCGTGGGCACGGCGCAGTGGTGGTTCGAGAGCACCAGCCCCTGCGGCGACACGAACGACGCGCTGCACCAGGTGGCGAAGCGGAGCGCGGCGCCGCGCACGTTGTCGAGCCACGCCTGCGTGGGCCGGAAGCCGTAGGTGCGCTGCAGGTAGTCCAGCGGCGGGAAGTCGAAGGTCCACATGCGGCCGGTGTCGAACGGCCGCGCGTGGAAGGTGTCGAACGCCGCCGCGTTGGCCAGCGACGGCGTCTGCGCCGCCGCGGGCGCGCCGGCCAGGGCCGCGGCCAGCGCGAAGGAAAGGAGGCGCCGGTAGTTCATCAGAAGCTCGGCGTAGGAGGGTTTCCGGGCGATCACATCCAAAGCGCTCGGAATGTACGCTGCGAACTCCGCGCCGTCACGCCGCCGCGCCGCTCGCCAGCCCCGCGGCGGCGAGCGCGTCGCGGACGCGCGCGAGGTCCTTCTCGCGGAGCGGCTTCACCGGCGGGCGGGGCGCGCCGCCGCGCATCCCCAGCTCGTCGAGCGCGGCCTTGATCCCCGGGTTCCCCAGCTCGGCCACGACGGTGCGGTGCAGCGGGGCGAGCCGCTCCTGCAGCCGTCCCGCGTCGGCGAAGCGCTCCTCCGCGAAGGCCCGGCCGAGCGCGGCGCAGTCGTGCGGGGCAAGCAGCGCCACGGCCAGGATCCCGCCCACCGCGCCCGTCTCCAGCGAGCCGTAGAGGACCGCGCCGCTCCCCGCCAGCACCTGCGCGTTCCCCCCGCACGCATCGACCATCGTCGCCGTCGCCTTCAGGTCGCCGTGCGAGTCCTTGATCCCCACGATGTTGGGATGCCGCGCGAGCTCCCCCACCAGCCCCGCGGGGAGCTCCACCGTGCTGAAGCGCGGGGGCACCTGGTACAGGATGACGGGGATGGGAGACGCGTCGGCGACCGCCAGGTAGTGGTCGCGCAGCGCGTCGGGCGTCATCGCGGGACGATAGTACGCGGGCGGCTGCACCAGCACCCCGTCCGCGCCCGCGGCGGCCACCGACTTCGTCACGCGGATGGTGGCGCGGGTGGACTCGGCGCCGGTGCCGGCCAGCAGCAGGCGCCCGCCGTCCACCACGTCGCGGCTGGCGGCGGTCAGCCGCGCCTTCTCGTCCTCGTCCAGCAGCGGCCCCTCGCCGGTGGAGCCGAACAGCACCACGCCGGCCAGCGGCGCCTCGAGCCAGCGGCGCAGGTTGGCGCGCATCGACACCACGTCGGCGTCGCCGGTGACGGGGTCGAACGGCGTGGTGGCGGGCGCGAACACTCCTCGCAGGTCCATCGGCACGCTCGGGGTGATTGGAAACGACTGGATGATCGAGGGCGAATCTACCCCCATCTCCCGGCGCGGGATAGCGGGCACCCCGCCGTTCGATGGAATCCGGACAACAGCAATTCTCACGCAGAGTCAGCAGGGTCAGCAGAGAGAACAGCTGCGTTCTCTGCTGACCCTGCTGACTCTGCGTGAGGTCGATTCTTCTTGCGGACTGTCGGGTCTCGGAGCCTACGCCGCCGCGGGAAGGGCGGACTCGGTGTGCAGCGGGAGGGTGACGATGAAGGTGGTGCCGCGGCCCACCGCCGAGTCCACGTCGAGCCGGCCGTTGTGGCCTTCGACGATGTCGCGGCAGATGGCCAGCCCCAGCCCCATCCCCTTGCCCTTGGTGGATACGAACGGCTGGAAGATGCGCTGCAGGTTCTCGGGCGCGATCCCCGGGCCGTTGTCGGCCACCCGCACCTCGGCGTCGGCGCCGCGCCGCGCCACGGAGATGGCCACGCGCGGCGTCTGCTCCTGCCCCTCCATGGCCTCGCGCGCGTTCCTCACCAGGTTCTCGAACACCTGCCGCAGGTAGTAGGCGTCGCCGTTGACCGTGGCCTCGCCCAGGTCGCGCGCGTCGACGGTCAGCCCCGTCTCGGCCGACTCGCGCGCCTCGACCTCGGCCACCTGCCGCACCAGGTCGTCCAGCCGCACCGGGCGCCGGTTGAGCGTGCGCCGCGCGCCGCTGGCGTAGACGGAGAGCTCCTCCAGCATCGCCACCAGCCGCTCGCTCTCGCCCACGATGGCCTCGCACACCTCGCGGCGCTGCGACGCCTCGCTGACGATCCTCTCGTCCTGCAGGATGTCGGCGTGCAGGACGATGGTCTGCAGCGGGTTCTTGATCTGGTGCATGATGCGCGCGGTGGCCGTACCGATGGCCGCCAGCTTCTCTTCCTCGGCGCGGCGGCGGTCGCTGCGGCGCAGGATGGTGACGATGACGGCCGTGGCGAACACGGTCACGCTCACCACCACCAGCACCACCACGATGAAGAGCGCCTTCGACGACAGCCCCGCGACGGGCGCCGCCTGCGCGGCTGACAGGAGCATGAAGGGAGGAGTGACGAAGAAGAATCGGGAGAAGACGGGCCGCCGGGCGGGGAGGCGGCGGCCGGGATCAGTCGTCGCCGCCGTGGTCCTCGGTGCGCGAGACGGAGAAGGCGATCACCTCGCCCGCCTCGTCGCCGTCGGGGACCACCGTTTCCACGATGATGCGGCGCACCACGTGCCGCGGGTCGTCCAGGCTGACCTCGAAGTCCAGCCCCAGCTCGGGCGCGGCCACGTGGGTGCGCACGCGGCGGCCGGGCTCCTGCGCCGGCGGCTCGGGGTTGCGCACCAGCGTCTTGGTGGACTGGCGCCCCGAGTCCAGTCCGCGCGTGACCTTCATCTGCCTGAACCAGTCCGGCTGGTACCCCACCACGTACGTGCGGCCGCGCTGGTCCTCTCCCCGCCCTTCCCGGTTATGGCGTGCCATGGGTCTCCTCCGGCTCGCTCCAGGGTGCCCGTACGGCGGCGACGATTTTCCGAAATGTCCTGCATGCGGTCCCCTTCTGTCAAGGAACGTTCCGCCCCGCCTCCACGCGACACGAGCGCCCGCGCAGGCCGCGCAAGCGCATGGGAATTCTGCGCTTTTGCCGCGCCGCCGCCGACGCGCGGCCCCGCGCCGGGTGGCTCGCGGCGTCCCAGCGCTGTCTCAGCGTGGGGCACCCGCGGGCCGGATCGGGGCAGAAAGGCCAATTTTGTCCACACCGACCGCCATCGTGGCAGTCATCGGGAGATCGAGTCGCCGCGCTCCCCCGCGCCGTCGTCCGCGGCGGCGAGATCTACCGCTGCGCCGCGGCCTCGGCGGCCTTGCGCGACCGCTCGTCGCGCCCGGCGAAGGCCAGGTACAAGACCATCATCGCCGCGAAGAGCGCGGCCAGGGAGAGCTTGACCTCGCGCGGCAGGGTGGAGGGGGAGACGAAGCCCTCGATCAGCCCCGCGAACACCAGCATCACCGCGGTGCCGCCGATCAGCGACACGGCCTCGCGGCCGCGCACCACCAGCGCCTCGCGCCGCGTCACCCGCCCGGGGAGGATGAAGCCCGAGCCCAGCCACAGCCCCGCGCCGCCGGCGATGCAGATCGCCGTGAGCTCGATGATGCCGTGCGGGAGCACGAACTCCCACAGGTGCATGCTGGCGCCGTAGTTGGCGAACACGCCCGCCGCCGCGCCCAGCGAGATGCCGTTGAAGATGAGCACCAGCACCGTTCCCAGCCCGGCCAGGATCCCCCCGGCGAAGGCCAGGAAGGTGACCTGCACGTTGTTGGACATGATGCGGCTGGACATGAAGGCGTTGCCGCCGAAGTCCTCGCTGTCCACGTACCCCTTCCCCTGCGCCTGGCGCATCTCGGCCTGCTCGGCGCGCGCCATCATCTGCGGCGGCAGCAGGTCGCGGCCGCGCGCGGGCTCCTGCCGCACGGCCGCGAAGGTGAGCAGGGCGGGGAGGTAGAAGAGCGCCGCCGCCAGGGCGATGGGGCGCCAGCGCCTGCGCACCAGCGCGGGGAAGCCGCCCATGATCCAGGCGCGGAAGCCGGAGAAGCCGCGCCTGGGCGCGCGGTAGAGCAGGTTGTGCCCGGCGCCCACCGCGCGCTCGAGCATGAAGAGCAGCTCCGGCGAGCCGCCGTAGGTGCGCGCGCGGGCCAGGTCCGCCGCCACCTCGCGGTACATTCCCGCGAAGCGCGAGACGCGCGCCTCGCCCATGGCGGCCAGCCCGCGGCCGCGCGCCTCGTGCAGCATGCGCGCGTACTCGTCCCAGCCGGGGCGCTGGCGGCGGAAGAGCCCGGTGGCCTGCGCCGACCCCGCCCGTCCGCCCGCGCCCGCCGCGCGCCGCCGCACGCCCTCTTCCTCTAGCGTCAGCCCGAGGTACGCGTCCACCGCCATCTGGCCCATCCGCGGGTCCGGGCCCAGCCGCGGCGCCAGCCTCTCCATCAGCGTCCCCGCCAGCTGAGAGCGGACGGCGTAGTCCAGCCCGTGGCGGCGCTGCGCGTACATCTCCAGCGCGGCGAACTCCGCGTCGGTCAGCCGGGGCTGGCCCACCGACGCGGGCGAGGCGGGCGCCTGCTCCTCGGGAATCCCCTGCCCGGTGCGGTCGCGGACGACGACGGTGCCCGCGGCGATGTCGCCCAGGCGCTTGGTGCGCGAGTGCAGCATCATCGACAGCCCCGCCACGCCGCAGCTGCCGGCGGGCTGCAGGTCGATGATGCGGATAAGGTTGCGCACGGCCGCGGCGCGGAAGCTCACCGGGTAGCCGCCGTCCTGCACCACGCGGATGCGCATCAGCTTCTTCCCCGGCGTCTGCCCGTCGCGGAAGCCCTCGTAGAACACGTAGTAGCCCCAGAAACCCATGAACATCACCAGGGCCATCAGGGCGAACAGGGTCATGAACCCGGAGTGGACCCCCAGCCCCGCCACCCCCACGATCCCCAGCGCGACCATGCCGAACATCAGCACCATCATCACCAGGAACAGGATCAGCCCATCCAGGAGCATGGCGGTGAAGCGCGAGCCCATGTCGGCCAGCTGGTAGCCGACGGAGACGTGCTCGGGCGTCTCGATGTCCACCTGGCGGTCGTCCAGCGAGTACGCCGCAGCGGGTTGGGCCATGGGTGACTTCGGGGGATGAAGGGTCGGGCGGGAAGGGAAGTGCGTCGGTGCGTGAGTGCGGAAGTGCGCCCGTCATCCACGGGGCCGGCGTGGCGACGCGGATCGCGCGACGGAAAAATCTAATCGCGCCGCGCGACCCCTGCGAGTGCCCGCACCGCCGCGCGGACCGCGAATCCCGCGGCGAGCACCGCCATCCCCACCAGCGCCGTCCGCACGTCGAGCGACGCGGCCAGGAGCGCGCACGCGGCCAGGCCGACGGCGGGGACGGCGTCGGGATAGAGCTTCCGCGCGCGCGGCATGCGCAGCGCGGCCAGGTTCGCCAGCGCGTAGTAGAGGAGGATGGCGAAGCTCGCGGCGGGGGCGATCGCCCGGAGCGTCCCGAACGCCGCCGCCAGCGCCGCGCCCGCGCCGACGAGGACGACGGCCCGCACCGGTGCCCCGCTCCGCGCGTCCACCGCCGCCAGCGCGCCGGGGAGGTCGCCGCGGCGCGCCATGGCGAAGACCATCCGGCTCAGCCCGAGCAGCTGGGAGAGGAGGACGCCCAGCATCGCCGCCAAGGCGCCGGCGGAGACGGCCGTCTCCAGCGCGGGGATCCCCATCGCCCGCGCGGCCTCGGCGAGCGGGGCGTCGGTGCGCGCCAGCACCTCCGCGCCCACCGAGCCCACCGCCGCGAAGGTGACGAGGAGATAGAGGACGGAGACGCCCGCCACCGTCGCCAGGATCGCGCGGGGGATGGTGTGACGGGGATCGCGCACCTCCTCGCCCAGCGTGGCCACGCGCGCGTAGCCGGTGTAGGCGAAGAAGAGGAGCGCGGCCGCGCGCAGCACCCCGCCGGGTCCCGTCGTCGCGAACGGATGGAGGTTCGCCGCGTCGAACCTCGCCGCCCCCGCGGCCGCGAACGCCAGCAGCACCCCCGTCGCCGCGGCGACGATCAGCAGGTTGGCCGCGCTCGACTTGCGGATCCCCAGGGCGTTGACCGCGGTGAAGACGGCGATGGCGGCCAGTGCGACGGCTCGTCCCGGCACCCCCGGCGCGATCCGCTCCAGGTACGCGGCGATGGCGAGGCCCACCGTGCCCGCGGCGGCCGTCTTGCTGGCCAGGAACATCCATCCCGCCGCGAACCCGGCCCACGGGTGCAGCACGCGGTAGCCGTATTCGTACGTCCCCCCCGCCTGCGGATACGACGCCGCCAGCTCGGCCGAGCTGAGCGCGTTGGCCGTCGCCGCCACGCCCGCCAGCGGCAAGGCGACGAGCACCGCCGGCCCCGCCACCCCCGCGGCGATCCCCGTCACCGCGAAGATCCCCGCGCCGACGATGGCCCCGAACCCGATCCCCACCGCGTCGCCGAAGCCCAGCTCGCGCCGCAGCCCCGGCTTGTCCCCCTCGCCCGCCGCCATAGAATACCCGCTCCGTGCACGCGTCCGCGCCCAATCTCGCGCCGCCGCTCGCGGCGCCACAACCAGCGTCCCGCGGGGATGCCGCACTCGGCACTCTATCCAATGTCGCTCCCCCACGAAGAATCCCCCGGCGTTCACCGCGTGGACCTGGTCTGGAACGGCTATCCCCGCCAGGTCGCGTCGTACCTCGTGGACGGCGGCGACGCGCTGGCGGTGGTGGAGAGCGGCCCGGGGAGCACCCTCCCCGCCGTGCTCGGCGCCGTCCGCGCGCTCGGCCGCGACCCGGCGGAGATCACCCACGTGCTGGTGACGCACGTGCACCTGGACCACGCCGGCGGCGCGGGCGGGCTGCTCGCCCACGCGCCGCGCGCGAAGGTGTACGTCCACCCGCGCGGCGCCAGGCACCTGGCCGACCCGTCGCGCCTCCTCGCCAGCGCGACGATGCTCTATGGGGACCAGATGGACCGGCTGTGGGGCTCGATGGTGCCCGTCCCCGCCGACCGCCTCGTCGTGCTGCAGGACGGCGACGAGGTGCGGATCGGCACGCGGCGGCTGCGGGCGATCGACACGCCGGGGCACGCCAGCCATCACCACGCCTACCACGATCCCGACGCGCGCCTCGTCTTCACCGGCGACGTCGGGGGGATCCGCATCGACCGCGCGCCCTACGTCTGCGCGCCCACGCCGCCGCCGGACATCGACCTCGACGCGTGGCAGGAGAGCCTCCGCCGCCTCCGCGCGCTCGACGCGGCGATGCTGCTGCCCACGCACTTCGGCGGCGTCACCGATGCCGCGTGGCACCTGGACGACCTTTCCGCGCGGCTGCGCGGCTGGGCGGCGTGGACGGAGGCGCAGGCGCTCGCGGGCGCGGGCTCCGCCGCGATGGCCGCCGCCATGCGCCACCGCGCCACCGCCGACATCGTCGCCGCCACGGGAAGCGAGGCGGCCGCCCGCGCCTACGAGCTCGCCGTCCCCTATCCGATGATGGCGGCCGGCCTGGCGCGCTGGTGGACGGTGCGCCAGCAGGACCGGGGGTGACGGCGGAGCCGTCGCGCGGCGGATCGCCGGGATGGATCGGCCAACATCATCCGGACGCCGTCTCGCCCTGGGGACGGACCGAAATCCTCCGGAAATGCGACGGCTCTACGGGAGCGCGGATGAGGCGTGGTTCTTGGCTCGCCGGCTCGCGTCCGCGTCTCGATTTCGTCCCCGTCTTCCGCTCGCGCGTAACCCTGCGGACCACGCGCGTAACGGGCGCACGTACGCGGAAGTCCTTCGTTGCAACGATGATCGGGTGAATGTTCCTGCCGAAGTGAGCCGCGTTCATTCACCGTCCGGGTCTGCGCCAGGGAGCGGGCGCGGCGACGTGCGTTTCCGGAAATTCGGGTCTGGTAATGAGATGCGGAACTGGCGCGTCGAATCGTGGGTAGACAAGCGCAATCCGGCTCACGTATAGTTATGCATCGTCCATACGGAATATCCGTGCTCCCCCGGCCTGTTCGCGACCGTTGGAGTACGAAACCTGCAGTACGCGCACGTGGGGCGTGTGGGCGCAACGCAAGCCCGCGTGCAGGTGCTTGACAGGTGCGGAGGCGGCCCTCAACTTGGTCCGCCGTTCCGCGCTAGCGGCAAGCTTTCCCGCCAGATCACACGGGAAAACCGCCTCTCCGTCACGCACCTCTGCGGCGTGTGACGGAGTTTCGATCTAACGTTCGATACGGCGGCGGGCGCGGGTCAGAATCCGTAGGGGCGGAGCGTTTCAGGGCGATCCGGCGGAGCCGGGGCCGCCGCGCCCGAGCGGGGCGCCACAGCAGTTCACACACCGGGGGAACGGCAATGTTCAACAAGCTGGACCGGAAGAGGAAGAGCTTCTGGTCGCCGTGGAGCATCGGGGCGGCGCTGCTCGTAGAAGGCGCGCTGGCGGTGCTGGTGATGAATTCCGGCATCAGCGATCCGCTCAAGAAGAAGGATCAGGAGCTGGTCGACTACGTCGAGGTCGAGCAGAACAAGCCCAAGACCCCCGAGCCGCCGCCCCCGCCGCCCCCGCCCCCGCCGCCGGAGCAGCCCGAGGCGCCGCCCCCGGTGGTCAAGGGCTTCCAGGAGCTGGTGCCCCCGGTCGAGCCGCCCAAGGAGATCCCCAAGGTCGACCCCAACCAGGTGGCCGTGAACGTCAACGACTTCTCCGGCGTGGGGAAGGCCGGCGGCGTGGCCAACGGCGTCGACAACGGGCAGGCGCAGGACGTCACCAACCGCACGGCGCCCCCCGACGAGGGCACCTACGAGCTCTCGGCGGTGGAGGAGCAGCCCTCGCTGTCGAACAGCTCCGAGGTGCAGCGCCAGCTCGAGCGCAACTACCCGCCGCTGCTGCGCGACGCCGGCGTGACCGGCACCGTCACCCTGCGCATGCGCGTGATGGAGAACGGCTCGGTGGACCCCGAGAGCATCTCGGTCGAGAGCGCCACCCACGACGCGTTCGGCGACGCGGCCAAGCGCGTGGTGTCGAGGATGCGGTTCCGCCCCGCCAAGGTCGGCGGGCACGCGGTGAAGGTTTGGGTCACGCTTCCCGTGACCTTCCAGCTCCAGACCTGACGGAGCGGAGCGTAGGCACCCCCGCCGGCCGCCGGCCGCGGCCCGCGGGGGATCATTCGTGAGGAGGCGGCGCTGTCCGGGCGCCGGCCGGCCGGCAACTCTCAGGCACAGCGCGGCACCGCGCAGAGGAGACCAAAGCAATGGATTTCGCCAAGATCTGGCACGACACCGGCGCGTTCAACAAGGGCATCGTGATCTTCCTCATGCTCATGAGCGTGGTGTCGCTTGCGGTGGCGGTGACGAAGTGGCTGCGCTTCCGCAAGATGGCCCGCGCCACCCGCGCCTTCGCGCCCGTGTTCAGCCAGGCGCTGGAGAACGACAACATCCCCGAGGCGCTGGCCGCCGCCGACCAGTACCCCGGCAGCCACGTGGCCCGCGTGCTGGGCGAGTCGCTGCGCGAGGTGGCCCCGCTGCTCGAGGACCCGCGCGCCGCCGGCGCCGCCATCGTCTCCTGCGAGCGGTCGGTGGAGCGTGAGCAGATCCTGCTGGCGAACGACCTGAAGAGCGGCCTGGGCCTGCTGGCCACCATCGGCGCCACGGCGCCGTTCGTGGGGCTGCTGGGCACCACGCTGGGCATCGTGCGCTCGTTCATGGGCATGGGCGAGAGCGGCGCCGGCCTCGAGGCGGTGTCGTCCGGCATCGCCGAGGCGCTGATCGCCACCGCCATCGGCCTGGTGGCCGCGATCCCGGCGGTGTGGCTGTACAACTACTTCACCGCGCGCCTCGACACGCTGTTCTCGGAGCTGGCCTACGCCGGCCGCGAGATGATCGACTGGATGATGACGCGCCAGGCCCGCCGCGATCTGGCGGCCGGCGGCAATCCCTCCTTCCACGGGGACTGACCCAGATGGCTGGAGGAGCGCACCTCGGCGGGGCCGCCGGATTCGGCGGCTCCCCCCTGCCGCAGGTCGCCGGGTTCGAGTCGGACGTGAACGCCGACATCAACGTCACGCCGATGATCGACGTGATGCTGGTGCTGCTGATCATCTTCATGATCACGGTGCCGTCGCTGGCGGGGTACACGGCCATCCTGCCCAAGGCCAAGACCGCGGCTCCCGAAAAGGACAAGCGCGTCACGCTGGGCATCGACCGGCAGGGGAACTACTACATCGAGGGCAAGGTCACCAAGCACGTGCCGCCGGCGCGGCTCACCGAGGAGCTGAAGGCCGCCTACGCCACGCGCCCCGACGACCACGTCCTGTACCTGAAGGCCGACAACCAGGCCGGCTACGACAAGGTCCTCACGGCCATCGACGCGGCCCGCAACTCGGGGGTCCGCCGCATCGGCGCGATCACCGAGCTGCCGGCCAAGGCCAAGGCCAAGGAATAGAGGAGACGCAGCCATGGGAATGGGAGTCGGCGGCAAGAAGGGCGGTCCCGCGTCGGACATCAACGTCACGCCGATGATCGACGTGCTGCTGGTGCTGCTCATCATCTTCATGGTGGTGCAGCAGGGGCTGCAGCGCGGGGTGGCCATGCAGGTGCCGCCCCCGAAGGACAAGGACGAGGTGGCGCAGAAGTCGAACCCCGAGGACCAGATCGTCCTCGAGGTGCTCCCCGGGCCGCAGTACCGCATCAACACCCGCCCGGTGCCCACCGCCTCGCTGGAGACCACGCTGCGCGACATCTACGCGCAGCGGCCGCGCAAGGTCATCTTCGTGAAGGGCGCGGAGAACATGACCTACGGCGACGTCGTGTACGCGGTCGACGCCAGCCGTGCGGCGGGGGTGGAGATCGTGGGCCTGGTGCCGCGCCCCGAGGTCGGCCCCGCCACGCCGGCGGCGGCCGCCCCGGCGCCGTAACCGTCCGGTCCGATCGTCCGATCGAAAGCGCCGGCCGCCTCCTTCCCGGAGGCGGCCGGCGTCTTTTCATCGCCACATCCTCAAGAACGGCCTCACGCGGAGACGCGGAGACGCGGAGGAACTCAGCGCCGAGGTGAGTTCTCCGCGACTCCGCGTCTCCGCGTGAGAGAATCTTTCTTGAGGCACTCGCCGCGACAGAAACCATGCGACTGGTGCGTTCCGTGGGAAAGCGGCATCGACGGGTACCGGCGGACATGGGGAGGCGCGCATGCGGGGCACTCTTCCGGCGGACAAGTTCGAGGTGAAGGCGGAGATCAACGTCACGCCGATGATCGACGTGATGCTGGTGCTGCTGATCATCTTCATGGTGGTGACGCCGGTGATGGTGCAGGCCTCGCTCCCCGAGGCGCGCACCGCCGAGTTCCAGCGCGACAAGCATCCCACCCTGGTCATCGACGCGCGCGGCGGCTACGCCCTGGACTTCGCGGGGAAGACCGAGCGCATCCCCGCGGACCGCCTGCAGGCGCGCCTGGCGCAGCTCTACGCGCCGCGGCCGAACGACCACGTCATCTTCCTCAAGGCCGACCGCCACGTGGGCTACGGCCACGTGCTGACGGCGCTCGACGCCGCGCGCGACGTGGGGATCCGCCGCGTGGCCGCCATCACCGACCTTCCGCCGCGCGAGCGCCGCCGCTGAGCGCCGCGCGCATCACCACACCCTGGGGAGAAGGAGGCGCGCATGGGCATGGCCATCGCGAAGCGCGGGGGGCCGGTGGCGGAGATCAACGTCACCCCGATGATCGACGTCCTGCTCGTCCTGCTGATCATCTTCATGGTGGTGCAGCAGGGGCTGCAGCGCGGCATCGATCTCCAGGCGCCGCCGCCGAAGGATCCGTCGGTGAGCGCTCCCTCGCCCGACCAGATCGTGCTGGAGGTGTTCCCCGGCGGCCGCTACGCCATCAACACGCACCCCGTTGGCGCCGAGGGGCTGGAGGCGGCCGTGGCGCGCACCTTCGCGGGGCGGCCGCGCAAGGTGCTGTTCGTGAAGGGCGCCGAGAACCTCACCTTCGGCGACGTCGTCACCGCCGTGGACGCCACGCGCGCGGCCGGCGTGACCATCGTCGGCCTGATGCCGCGCTCGGGAAGCTGAGGCGCATCCTCCCTAAATCCTGAAAAGAAAAGCGTTTCACACAGGGAATATGGAGGAAACGGAGAGGCACGGAGAACCGCGCTGAGTTCTCCGTGCCTCTCGTTTCTCCTCTGTGCCTCTGGGTGAAGCAGTTCAGCTCCCGGAGCGGCGGAGCGTGATGGAGCCGTTGCCGGTGGAGATGTGCAGGCGGCGCCCGCCGTTCCCGATCGTCCCCGTGATGCGGTGCGACGACATCCGCCCCGACACGCGCATGGGGAAGTCGCTGTGGATGCCGCCGTTGCCGGTGCTGGCCTCGAGGTTCGCCGAGAAGTCGCCGGGGAGGGTGAGCGTGACGCTGCCGTTGCCGCTGGAGAAGCTCATGTCGCCCGAGCCGCGCAGCGACGACATCGCCACCTCGATCCGCCCGTTGCCGGTGGAGGCGTTCACCGGGCCGCTGGCGGTGGTGATGGCCACGCGCCCGTTCCCCGAGCTGGCGCGCACGGGGCCGCGCGCGCCGTCCACCATCACCGTGCCGTTGCCGCTGCTGGCGTGCACCTCGGCCGCGCCGGCGCCCACCCGCACGTCGCCGTTGCCGCTGCTGGCGTGCACGTCGGCCGTGCCGCCGTCCACCGCCACGTCGCCGTTGCCGCTGGAGACGTGGACGACCACCCCGCGCGGCACCTCGACGGTGAAGTTGCCCTTGCTGCGGCGCGACCCCCAGCGCCAGCGGCGGCCCTCGCTGCGGACGCCGTTGTCGCTGCAGGTGGCGTCTTCGCGCAGCGCGCAGACGCGGATGTCGCCGCCGCTGCGCTCGGCCACGTAGCGGATCTGGTCGCCCCCCGACGCGTTCTCGGTCTCGCCGTGGATGCGCGCGGTGCGCCCCGACGCCGGGCGCACGGTGACGGTGCCGTTGACGGTGAACACGCGCAGCGTGGCGCCGGGGGCGAGCTCGCCCGACCAGTCGTAGTCGCGCTGGGCGCAGAGGGGCGTGACGAGCGCGGCGGCCAGCACGGCGGCGGCGAGCGCGGAAACGGGCGGCTTCATGGCGTGGGTGCCCTCCGGTCGAGGGTGCGGGTGATGAACGATTCGGTCGCGGTACGTCGAACGCGGGTTGGATGCGGGCCGGGGCGCGATGGTTTGAGTGCGGCTCCGCATCTCCCGGAAAACGGGACGGCGCCGGCCCCCGTCGCGGGGGACCGGCGCCGCCGCCTGCTAGCGCAGCTTGATCCGTGGCTGCTCCTGGTACTCGCTCAAGTCCGAGAGCACCACCACGTCGCCGGGGTTCAGCCCGCTCAGCACTTCCACCGTGGTGGCGCTGCCGCGGCCCAGGCGCACGGTCACCCGCTCGGCCTCGCCGCCGCCGGGGAGGACGCGGAACATGGCGAGCGACGACTCGGCCTGCCCGTAGCTGGGTCGCCCCACGTACAGCACATTGGGGATGCGGTCGATCTCGATGGTCCCGTCCACCGACAGGTCGGGTCGCGCGCCGCGGGGGAGGGGTGCGTCGAGGGCCACGTCCACCGTCACCGTGCCGTTGGTGGCCGCCGGGTCGATCCGCGCCACGTGCCCGGCGACGAGGCCGTTGTGCGTATCGACCGACGCCTTCTGCCCCACGGTGAGGTCCTTCGCCTGCGTCTCGGGGATGCGCAGCACCGCCTTGAGCCGGCCGGGCTGCACCACCTTGGCCAGCGTGGCGCCCGAGTTCACCCACTGGCCCAGCTCGACGGGAAGCTCCTGCAGCACACCGTTCTGCGGGCTGCGCACCTGCATCGACGCGATCTGCGACTGGTTGAACGCCGCGAGACGGCGCAGCATCGCCACCTGGCTCTCCTGCCCGGCGATCTGCTGCTGCAGGGAGCGGCGCATGAAGTCCAGCCGCTGGCGCTCCACGCTCAGCCGCGTCTGCAGGTCGGCCGCGTCGTCGCGCGCCTTGGCCAGCTCCTGCTGGCTGACCATGTTCTGCCGCGCCAGCGCCTCGGCGCTCTCGGCCTGGCGCGCGGCCTGGTTGTGCTGCGCCTGGACCTGGGCCACCGTGCCCTGCTGGGTGAGCAGCTGGTTCTGCAGGTTGGTGCGCAGCGTGGTGAGGTCGGCCTGCGCGGCGGTCAGCTGCCGCTGCGCCTCGAGCGCCTGCCGCTCCACGTCGGGGTTGCTGAGGGTGACCAGCACGGTGCCGGCGGCCACGCTCGTCCCCGGCTGCACCAGCTTGCTCTCCACGCGCCCCTGGGTGACGGCGCTGATCCAGCGGATGTCCTCGGCCACCAGGGTGCCGGGGCCGCGCACCTGGCGCGCCATGTCGCCGCGGCGCACAGTGTCGGACCACAGGGTGGCGCGCTCCACCGAGGGCGCGGCGGGGCCGATGCGGGTGAGCGCGAGGGTGCCCAGCGCCGCGCCGGCGATGGCAATGCTGCCGTAAACCCAGCGCCGGCGGCTCTTTGCCGGCGTGCGGGGGATGTCCACGGTCGGTCTCCTGGTGCTGCGGGCGAGGGGAGGTGCTTCGGCTCTGCGTGCGGCCTCTACGCGAGGGTCGGGAGAAAAGATTCAGCCGCGTCCACGATCGCCAAAGTGCCTTCTGGTAGGCACTTGGGAAGGGTCGGCCGGATCTCCCGGGTCACCGGGATGCGAAGTCGGTGTCTCGATGCCACTTGACCATCATCCCCCCGGCTCTTACGCTGTGTCCCGCTCGTGGCACGGCCACGATTTTCGCGGCGCAGACAGGGCCCGCGCGGCCCTCGGCGACACTACATCGGCACGGATTCCAGGAGACCGGAAGGTATGGCAGACTCACGCGTGGACGAGCGCTTCGACGAGCTGGTGTCGCAGACGCACGACTGGGTTGAATCGGCGGTGGCGCTCGACGAGGGGCACTTTCCCACCGAGCTGCTGAGCGACCTGCGCGACCTGATCGACGAGCTGAAGGACTTCCTGGAAGACGAGGGCACCGGGCGCCGCTCCGAGGTGCTGGAGCTGTTCGTGAGCCCCGAGATGGCCGAGATCATGACGCGCTTCCCGCGCGTCCGCCGGCTGCTGGAGAGCGCCTGGGGGTCGCAGCTCACGGAGATGATCGAGGAGGAGAGCGGCTACGACCCCGAGGGCGACGACGAGGACGACGACTAGCCGCCCACCGGGCGACAGACGCGGGGCCCGCGCCGAGATGCGCGGGCCCCGCTTCGCGTCCGGGGAGATTACTCCCCGTCGTCCTCCGTGACGCCGTCTTCCTCCGCGTCGTCCTCCCCTTCCGGCCAGGGCCACTCGTCGTCGAGCCAGGTGGCGGCCAGGCGGTCGAGCCACTCGGGGCGGCCGGGGCCCTGCGCGTCGTACACGCGCTGCAGCGAGCGCACCACCCGGCGGATGGCTTCCAGGCGGTGCTCGGGCGGCAGGTCGCGCACCAGCGCGCCGATGGCCACCTCCACCCCCTCCACGGTCAGGTCCGAGCGCGGCCGGGTGCCCTCGCGCTCGGCCCAGTCCTGCAGCTTCTGGCGGCTGCGCGCGTACGGCGTGCCGCCCGAAAGGAACTTCTCCAGGCCGCTGGGGCTCATCCCCACCTGCCGCGCCACCGATCGCAGCGACGTGGCCTGCACCCGGGTGGCCACCGTCTCGCGCAGCCGCTCCAGGTTGCTCAGGGGCCGGTCGTTCATCCGCAGTTGCCTCCGCAATCAAGAGGACGGCAGATTAGGGGGACAAAATGGACGTGACTATAAGTTTACTCTGTCCGGTTTCCCCGCGCAAGGCGTGGAGCCGTCAACATGTATGGCTCCTCCGGGGCGGTCGATTCACGTAGTGGACGAGTGCGCTTTCGGCGCTTAGAATACGCCGCAAAAGATTGCCACTCCACTTCGACCCGCAGCCGGAGCCGTCCGTGCCTCTTCCGACCGCTTCCGCCCACGACGACCCCGCGTCGCCCGCGTTTCCCACCGGCACCACGCTGGCGCCGGACCTTCTCTCCGAGCTCCCGCACGACGCCGCGTTCGCGCTCTGGCAGGTGCTGCGCTGCGTGGAGCTGTGGACCGCGGAGCCCGAGGGTGCCCGCCGCGAGGTGTTCGACCGCGCGTACATGGAACGCTGGGAGCGGTCGCTCCTGACCGGCCCGCTGGAGCCGGAGGCGCGCTTTCCGCTGGCCGTGGTGGTCAGCGAGCTGGCGGCGGCCACGGCGGGCGGCGGGCGGCTGCCCTGGGCGTGCGTGTGCGTGGCCGACTGGGCGCTGGGGCGCGGCGCCCGGCGCGCGGGGCTGGCCTTCGCCGAGGCTGCGGCGCGCACGGCGCCGCAGCAGCCGCGCTACGCCTGGCTGGCGGGACGGCTCCTGCGCGGCCACGGCAACGCGCGCGACGGCGAGCGATGGCTTCGCCGCGCCCACCGCCTTGCCGTCGTCCAGCGCGACTGGGAAACCCAGGCGCGCTCGCTGACCTCGCTGGGAAACGTCTGCCTGGAAACCGGGCGGTATCCTGAGGCGCGGGGCTACCATTCCCGCGCGCTGCGCATCTCCCGCCGCTTCCGCCTGCGCGAGCAGGAGGCGATGGCGCTGCACGACCTGTTCGTGATCGCCTCGGTCGAGGGGAGTCGCGGCGAGGCCGAGCGGTACGCCCGCGGTGCGCTCGAAGCATACGGGCCGTTTGACCGCCGCATCCCGGCGCTGGCGCACGACCTGGCGTATTCGTGGATGGAGCAGGGATACTTCGCACGCGCCTTGAGCTTGTTCTCCGCGCTTCGGCCTTACTTCTCCCGGCCGAACGAAGAGCTGCGCATGGTGGCGAGCGCCGGTCGTGCCGCGGCCTTCGGAGGCGACCGGGTGCGCTTCGATGCGCTGCGTGCAGACGCGGAGGAACTCGTTCCGCGGTTGGAGACCAGTGAGACACTGGCGGCCTCGCTGCTCGATCTCGCCTGGGGTGCCGTCGCGCTACGCGCTTGGGAGACGGCGACCGAACTGGCGACCCGCGCAGGGGAGGTGGCCCGCTCGCGCAGCGAATCGGACACGGTGGTGTTCGCCGACCTGGTCATCGCCGCGGCCGAACGAAAAGATGCGAGCGAGATCGACAGGGTGTCGCCGGTGCGAATCACCGCGGGTGCGGGGGGAGAGCAACTGGCGGAGGATTTCGTGGCGACGCTGGACCGCGCCCGCGCCCGCGCAGGTGCTGCGTGAGCGGCCTCGGGGTGATGAACGCTCTGGTGACCAAGCACGATCCGGACGTCCGCGGCTCGTCCGCCCGCATCATGGGAGCTGCGTGGCGGACGAGGCCGTGGAGCCGGCGGTGCATGAGACTGGAGTCGGGTGGATGCGGTCGGTCGCGATGTGGCGGGGCTGCTTCGTGTCGTGTTGCTCAGCCCCCAGAGCCGAGGTATCCTGGCCCGCGCTTCGTCGTGTCGGTCGTGGTCCCTGCGTCGGTCGCACCGTCTGCGGAGGGCCGGCCAGGCGCACTGGACGGGGCAGTGGGGGAGGCGGCGGTGCACGCGGCCATCACCAGGGCCGCGGCGCACGCGGCAAGCATTACCTTGGCTTTCATGGGTTCCTCCGCAGAGGTTGAGGTGGGCGGACGCCGGTGGTTGCGCGCCCAACCTCGCCGCCTAAACTGGACACCGTCAACGTATTTCAACGCAGAAAAGACCGCCCCGAACGCGTCGAACGGTCCCGATGAAGCGGCGTAAGGCGCGCCGTGTCATCGTGTTGGAGGGAGTGGAGCTGCCGGCGCTCCACGATCTCGGGCCGCCCTACGTGGTGGAGCTGCCGGTGGGGTGGGGCGACCTGGACGACATCGTGCGCCACGCGCCGCCGTCGGCCGTGGTGCTGCTGGACCCGTACGCCGGCCGCCGCGCGGGCGAGGCCTTCCCCCGGCTGCACGACCTGCTGCGGCGCTACCCGTCGCTCACCGTGGTGGCGGCCACCGAGCTCCGCCCCGAGGCCATCGCCGACGTGGGCACGCTGCTGGAGTGGGGCGTTTCGGAGGTGATCGACACCGGGCCCGAGTCCACGCCGCGCGGGATCCACGCGCGGCTGCGGCAGGCGCACGCGCGGCCGCTCAAGCGCAGCGTGGAGCGGGCGCTGTCGCCGTTCGTGAGCTCCGAAGCCAGGAACCTGCTGATGGGGGCGGCCGAGGTGGCCGTGGAGGGCGGGGGCGCGCCGGACCTGGCGAAGGCGATGGCGGTGGCGCCGCGCACGCTCACCGAGCGGTGCACGCGCGCGGACCTGCCGCCGCCGCGCCAGGTGCAGGCGTGGATGCGAATCCTCCTCGCCTGCATGCTGCTGGACGACCCGGGGCGGACGGTGTACGCGGCCGCGTGGGCGTGCGGCTACTCGACCGACCGGTCGCTGCGGCGCGCGGTGTCGGCGTTCGTGGGCGCCGACAGCACCACGCTGCGCCGCGGCGGCGCGTTCACGCAGGCGGCCAAGGCGTTCAACGAGCGCCTGCGCGAGATCCGCGAAGCCGCCCGCGAGCGCCGCAAGGCCGAGCGCACCAACGGCCGCGGCGGGTGATCATGCGCGGGCGCGACAGACGCATCCTGGCCGTCTGCACGCGTGCCGATGGCGAGTGCGGACGGACTTGACGCCTCTCGTCTGGCTGCCGAAAGGTTCTAGCGTGAGGGAAGGCGCGACGGTGATTTACGGAGATGCAATTTCCCTTTTCGGAGGTATGGAGATGACGAGTGCGCCTGAGCAGAACGCCGAACCCGAGTGGGTGAAGCTCTTGCGCGCCCGCGGCTTCGAGGTGGATGGGGGCGAGGGCGGCGAGCTGCCGTTCGATCCGCCGGCCGAATTTTACGCGTGGGCTCCGCGACGCCGGTGTCCCGGTCTTCGGATGGTGCTCGGTTGGATCCCCGGGCTCCGGCCGAATTGGGCAGACGGAGCGAGGCGGCGGGCCCGCTAGTACGGAACGAAAGTGCGGGGACGCGGAGCATCGGCTCCACGTCCCCGCGCGCTTCCTTGCACCTGAGCAGGTCAGAATCCCCCGGCTTCGCGGAGCTCGGCGAGCCAGACGGGGCGGGGGGTGCTGGTCTCGCGGCAGCGGCGGTCGAGCACGGCCACCAGCTCGGCCACGGTGGGCTCGCGGTGCGCCTCGGGAAAGTGCTGCACCAGCAGCCCCAGCGCGGCCGAGGCGGACTCCTGCGTGAGCTCGGCGTTGCGGCTCTGGATCTCGCGGATGTACCACTCGGTCAGCTTGCGCGTGGTCTTCATGTACGGGTCGGCCCCGTCGATGAAGCCGCGCAGCCCCGTGGGGCTCATGCCGATGTCGCGCGCGGCGTGACGCAGCGAGGTGGCGTCGACGTACAGCCGCGCCGCCTGCCGCAGCGTCTGGATCGGCGGACCCTCCCTGGTCGACGCCATCTCGGCCAGCTCGTTTCTGCCGCGGACGCGCGGCGGTGCACGTTTCGTAAAAGATTACACTCCCGCTACGTTAACCCGTCCGGACGCCCTCCCGCAAGAACACGTAGCAAATGGATGCCGGCCGATGCCGATGAATCGGGGACTTCGCGTGATCCAGATACAACAGAAAGCCTCACGCAGAGTCAGCAGAGTCAGCAGCCAGTTCCACTGCTGACTCTGCTGACCCTGCGTGAGCCATCAGGAGAGGCGACTACGAGCGGAAGCTCAGCTGCTCGGCTCGTTCTCCGGCTCGAACTTGAGCGCCGCCGAGTTCATGCAGTAGCGCTGGCCGGTGGGCGCCGGGCCGTCGTTGAACACGTGGCCCAGGTGCGCGTCGCAGCGGCTGCACACCACCTCGGTGCGGCGCACGAACCACGAGCGGTCGTCGTGCTTCTCCACCGCGCCCTCCGCGGCGGGCCGGGTGAAGCTGGGCCACCCCGTGCCCGACTCGAACTTGTCGCCCGAGCGGAAGAGGTCGGCGCCGCAGCACACGCAGCGGTAGGTGCCCTCGCGGTGCTCGTTCCAGTGCTCACCGGTGAAGGCGCGCTCCGTGCCCTTCTTGCGCGTCACGTGGTACTGCTCGGGCGTGAGCTGCGCCTTCCACTCGGACTCGCTCTTCCGGACCTTCTCCGTCATCTATCCCTCCTCGATGCATTCGATGCGTGGGGAACCGCCGGGGAACTGCAGGATTCGGGCGTGTCCCCCGCTGCGCGGGGGCCGGGCTGCGCGCGCGGTAGGCAACGATACCGCTGTTGCCAACCGCGCCGGGCCCCCGCCGCGCCTGTCATCCGTCCCACTCTCCTTGGCGACGGTGCGCGCGCGGCGGGGTCCCGGCCCTCCGGGCGCGCATCCCTCACGCGTCCCGTGCCCGCATCTGGTTGGATGTTCGGCGGTTACGCATCGACGTGCGTCCGCCCCGCATCGCCTGCAGCAGCGCGTCCACCCGGCGGCGGCGCTCCGTCCCCGGCGCGGGAAGGCGCTCGCCCAGCCCGGTGCCGAGCGCCACCGCCAGCAGGTCGCCCGAGGCGTCCACCAGCAGCACCGTGTTCTCCCCGCCGGCGCTCAGGATGTAGGCGCGCGCGCCGGAGAGCTCGCGCACGGCCACCGTCGCGATCTCCCAGGTGCGCGGGAAGGGGTGGTAGACGGCGATCGTCTGCCCCGTGCGCAGCCCGGCCAGCGCGGGCGCCAGGTGCTCCTCCATCCCGTCGTCCGCCATCGCCCAGGCGTCGGCGGGCGGCACCTGCAGGGCGGTGTCGCGCGCGGCGTGCACGCGCAGCCCGCCCTCGGCCGGCTCGATGCGGAATCCCCCCAGCGAGCCGGTGCTGTCCGTCCACAGCGCCTGGTACGAGCGCTGGCGGGCGCCGTCCCAGTCGCTGCGCGCGGTGCCCACCATCCCGTCGTTGCGCCCCAGGCCCGACTCGATCACCCCTGGCGTCCGCGCCACCGTGTGCAGCAGCACCCGCGCGCCGCCGTTCGACGTGTACGACGTATCGCCCGCGGGGAGGTCGCGCGCCAGGACCTCGGCCGCCGCCCGACCCACGTCGCGGCGGGTGAGCGCGCTCTTCAGCCCGGCGGGCACGGAGTCCGTCCGCCCGGAGGCGCCGGGGAGGCCGGCCGAGCCGCGCAGGTCCATGCTCCACCCGTGCTCGCGGAACGTGCCCGTGGCGGGATCGTAGCGGTAGTGCTCGGACATCGGCCCGCTCACGTCGATCCACCAGCGGCTCTCCGCGTCGTCGCCGTAGACGTCGCGGTAGCGCAGCGTCCCCGTCCCCTCCACCCGCACCGAGCCGTCGCCGTCTCGTCCCGCGACGCGCCATCTCCGCACGATGCTGTAGACGTACGGCCCCGCGTCCGTCTGCCGGGTGCGGAAGACGGTGTCGCTCCACGCCGTCCCCGGCTCCAGCCGTCCCCCCGGCGGAAGGTGCGGGAAGGCGTCGTAGCTGCCGCGCTCCAGGTTCGCCTGCCCGTCGATGGTCTCCACCTTTCCCTGCGGCGTGACGGCGTAGACGTGGTGCGTGCGCGTGCGGCTCACGTTCAGCCGCAGCTCGTCGACGTCGGCGCGGAGGAGGGGCGCGGCGCCGCTCCAGCGCTGGCGCTCCACCGACAGCGACGTCACCGGCGAGCCGAGGGTGTCGCCGCCGCGCACGACGTACATCCGGTAGACGTTGAGCTTGCGGTACCAGACGGAATCCGGCCGCGCGCGATACACCGCGTCCTGCGCGTGCGCCGGCGCCGCGAAGGCCAGCAGCATCGCCGCCGCAATCGTCTTTTTCATCGAATCATCAGGAAAAGAAAATCTCACGCAGAGGCCGCAGAGGTCGCAGAGGAGTCACGCCGAAGCACCCTCTGCGACCTCTGCGGCCTCTGCGTGAGACATGCCGTTCGTCAGCGCTTCTTGCGCCGGGCCGCGCGGGCCACGTCGATGGCCTTGAGCACCCACGGGCGCAGCGCGTCGGCGTCCTCGATCACGTCGGCGGGAAGCTCGTAGTACTGCATCACCATCTTCGGATCGTCGAAGGGGCTGAACTGCCTCATCCCCGCCGCCTCGAAGTCGCCGCGGTTGCTGTCGTCCACCTTCAGGTACGTCGTGTCGTCGTCCATCAGCGCGAAGAACAGCCCGTCGGCGTAGATCCCCACGCCGCCGAACATGCCGCGCGCGGTGACGGGCGTCACCCGGCCGAGCTGCTCCAGCACGAACTCGCGGTACTCAGGGGTGACCGGCATCGCCCTCCCCCTCGAGCTTCAGGTCCGCCCGGCCGAAGAACCGCGCTGCGGCGTCCACCAGGTCCGAGTCCGTCATCACGTCGCGGAGGACCTTCGGCCCGCGGCCGGGCGCGGCGAGCACGTATCCCACCCCCGGGCAGCGCACCAGCCGCAGCCGCCCGGCGATGGCCAGCTTCACCCAGTCCGCCATCCGCGCCTCGGCCGCCACGCCGTGCGCGCGCAGCGAGCGCGCGGCGCTGCTCCAGTGCCACTGCCAGTCGTCCAGCACGGTGCCGAGGTCCGGATCGGCGTCCACCTGCGCCTGCGTCACCGGGTGGAAGCAGGCGACCACCGTCGGCCCGCGCACGGGGACGCTGGCGGTGTCGGCCGCCTGCGCGCGCAGGGCGTCCGCGGACGCGACCACGAGGCAGAGGGCGACGGCGGCGATCTTCATCTTGCGTCCGTGCGGCTCCAGTAGAAGCCGGAGTTGCTGGCGGGATCGACGAAGAGCCAGGCGCGCCGGTCCGGCGCCTCGTACACCTCCAGCCGGTTCCCCGCCTTTCCCAGCATCGTGCGCTCGTTGATGGTCCACCACGGGCTGAAGCCGGGGTTGGTCACCCGCAGCACGCGCGCCTCGTTCAGCGACAGGCGCCGCATCCCCGCCACGACGCGATCGTGATCCGCGGGGGCGAAGGTGAATCGCACCCAGCGCAGCCCCTGCCGGTCGTCGCGGCGGGTGTGGATCTCCGTGGCGCTGGGCGGAACCCGCGCGGGGAGCGCGTCGGCGCCGTCGCGCGGCGCCTCGGCGAAGGTCTTCCAGTAGCCCTGCGGCTGGTCCACCCAGGTGCAGAGCGTCGGATACAGCCCCACGCCCACGGCGATCAGGGCGAAGACGACGAACAGCACCACGTTCCTGCGGCGGCGCAGCCGGTCGTGCTCGGTAAGCTCCTGCATGCAGATCGAGACCGGTGTGACGGGACGGACGGCGTTGACCAGCCGCAAGATAGAGCGCCCGCCGGCAGGCCGCGAGGCCGCCGGCGGGCGCCGTCTGATCCGATCTGCCGCGCGCTACGGCGTGCTGCGGCGGGTGAGGACCACCACGGGCTCGGGGGAGAGCGGGGGAAGGCGCAGGAAGAGCCGGTTCCCCACCACCTGGTACGCGACCGGGTGCTCGAGCGCCCACGTCTGCGGGTCGAACGGCCGGCCGCCGGCGCGGCGGTCCACGCTCACGGCGCTGCTGGGATGGAAGCGCAGCTCGCCGCCCGCGGCCGTCACGCTTCCCACCGACTTGCCGTACGACAGCAGCCCCGGCGCGAAGGGCGACGGCTTGAAGGTGGCCGTCTCCATCCGGAAGGCGCCGTCGGCGCCGAACTGCACGGTCATCTGGCGCAGGTCGCCGCCGGGGAGCGCGGTGTCGGTGGGCTGGATGCTCCAGGTGCCGAACAGCTCCGCGTCGGTGGGCGACGTGGCGTCGCCCCCGCAGGCGGCCAGCGCCAGGAGGCCTGCGAGTGCCAGGATGATGCGGGATCTGCGCATGACGGCCGTTCCTTGCGCGCGGGCCGGATGGGGCGGGACCGGATGTGAACGCACGGGCGCGGCGGTTCCGGACGGGGTTTCGGTTAGCGCTGGATGAGCGCGTGGGCGCGGACGCCGAAGGGAGGAGGGCCCGCCGCCGGGGGACGACCCTCCAGCGCCCGTCCAGTGGACGGAACCCTACTCCACCTCGACGTCGCGCCCGCGGCAGTCGCGGTCGCCCGCCGCCTGGGCCCGCATCACCTCGCGCACGGCGATGGCGCGGGGATACATCCCCAGGTGCCCGAACATCCCGCGGTCGGTGACGTCGGCGCGGACGGTGACGAACACGGTGCCGTAGTCGCCCTGCACCAGCTCGCGGTAGCGCGCCAGCAGCGGGCCGGGGTCGCTCACCCACCACTTCTCGCCGCCCTCGCAGCGGGTGAACGACTGCTCTTCCCAGCGCACCGTGTAGTGCCCGGTGAGCACCCGCGGCTCGCTCCGCGGTGCCGCGGCGGCCAGGCCGGCCGCTGTCGCCAGCGCGGGAAGCGCCAGCATCTTCCACTTCGTCCTGCTCACTGCTCGCTCACCTGGTAGAACACTCCGCGGGCCGCGCCACCCTGTCACTAAGACACGCGAGCGGCGGGAAAGGTTGCGTTCGGCCACAACTCGCGTGCGGTGCGGGCGTGCCGGGCGAATGAAATGAATTCGCGGCAACAACTGCCCGAAGTCCGCCTTCGCGGACTCCTGGGGCGGCCTCCGGGCGGACGGGCACGCATCGCCGTGGCCGCGGATCGGAGTCGGTCGCCCCTGTCGCGCATCATTCTCGCGCACGAGGTTGTCTCTCGCTCCGTCCCCGATCACGCCGGACGTGAAGGTTCGATGCGCATGCGATCTCGATCCCATCTCCTGCTGGCCCTGGCGGCGCTCGCCCTCGGCGCCGGATGCACGCCGGCGGTGACGTCGCCTTCTCCGTCCGCGGGGGGGATTCCGGCGCCGCGGCGGGAGTTCCGCGGCGTGTGGGTGGCCACGGTGGCGAACATCGACTGGCCGTCGCGGCCGGGACTGCCGGCGGACAGCCAGCGCGCGGAGCTCACCGCGGTGCTGGATCGCATGGCGGCGCTGCACATGAACGCCATCGTCCTCCAGGTGCGGCCGGCGGGGGATGCGCTCTATCCGTCCGAGCTGGAGCCGTGGTCGGAGTATCTCACCGGCGAGCAGGGGCGGGCGCCGGAGCCGGCGTGGGACCCACTCGCCTTCGCGGTGACCGAGGCGCATCGGCGGGGGATGCAGCTGCACGCGTGGTTCAACCCCTACCGCGCCCGCCATCCCACGGCCAAGACGCCCGAGGCCGCCACCCACATCGCCCGCACCCATCCCGAGGTGGTGAAGCAGTACGGACGATACCTGTGGATGGACCCGGGCGAGCCGCTGGTGCAGGACCATTCCATCGCCGTGATCCTGGACGTGGTGCGACGGTACGACGTGGACGGCGTGCACATCGACGACTACTTCTACCCCTATCCCGAGAAGGATTCGGCCGGCGCGAACATCGACTTCCCCGACGAGCCGAGCTGGCAGCGCTACCGCGCGTCGGGCGGCCGCCTGTCGCGCGACGACTGGCGGCGCAGCAACGTCGACCGCTTCGTGGAGCGGATGTACCGCGAGGTGCACCGCGCCAAGCCCTGGGTGCAGGTGGGGATCAGCCCGTTCGGCATCTGGCGGCCCGGCAACCCGCCGCAGATCGTCACCAGCTTCGACCAGTACGCCATGCTCTACGCCGACGCGCGCAAGTGGCTGCGCGAGGGATGGACCGACTACTTCACGCCGCAGCTGTACTGGCCCATCGCGCGCACCGGGCAGAGCTATCCCGTGCTGCTGGACTGGTGGGCGCGCGAGAACCCCCGCGGGCGGCAGCTGTGGCCGGGCAACTTCACCAGCCGCACCTTCGAGGGCGACCCGAACCCCTGGCCTGCCAGCGAGGTGATCGGGCAGATCTACGTCACCCGCGGGCGGCTGGGCGAGGGGACCGGGAACATCCATTTCAGCGCCAAGGCGTTCGCGCTGAACCGCGATTCGCTGAGCGAGCGCCTGGTGCGCGAGGCGTACCGCGACCACGCGCTGCCGCCCGCCTCGCCGTGGCTGGCGCGCGGACGGCCGGGGCAGCCTACGCTGGAGATCGCGCGCGACGCATCCGGCGCATCATCGGTCGCCATTCGCGCCGGGGGTGGCGCCGCGCCGATGTGGTGGGCCGTCCGCGCCCGCGTCAACGGGAGATGGACAGTCGACGTGATCCCCGCCGCGCAGACGTCGTGGACGCTCCCGGCCGGCGCGGACCAGGCCGCCGTATCCGCCGTCGATCGCGTGGGGATCGAGGGGCCGGTGACGATACTCGCGGTCCACTCTCCCTGACAATCTGGCAGCGATGGACACGCCGTGGCAGAGCGACGACCAAGGGAGAGCCGTCGCTCTGTTGCATTTTACGCGAAAGCTGTCATCGCCAAAAACTTGTAAGTGGATGATACTAGCAGGTTTGTGCTGGGGATGATATCCTGTCCAAAATCGCTGTATCAGATGGCCTTTAGGCACGTAACCTGCATCAAGAAAAGTGGCTTCGGAAGCGAGATAAGTATATGCCACTGAGGAACTTCACAGATTCGGGCGGGACCGAATGGCGGGTTTGGGACGTGGTCCCGTACGGCTCACGGCCGAGCGAGCGGCGGCTGGCGAGGGCGGACCGCCGTGTGGCGACCTCTTCGGCGTACGCGGGACCCGAGCGGCGCGTCGGGCGCGAGCGCCGCGTGCGCACCGCCAGCCTGCTGACGCCGGGGCTCGAGGCGGGGTGGCTGTGCTTCGAGAACCACGTCGACAAACGGCGCCTGACGCCCATCCCCACCGGCTGGGACGAGTCGGACGACGGCGAGCTGGAGGGCCTCCTTGCCCGCGCCCGCTCCGTAGCGCGGCGGAACTGAACAAACGAGGCGCGGCCGCTTGGCCGCGCCTTGTTTTGATACCGAGTCCAGCCGCGTTATGCAGCCTGCTGCAAGATCTTCTCGGTCCGGAGCAGAGTGATCGGAATCGTTTCGCACGCGGCCGGTGTGTAGGCGGAGAGCACAAGGTACTCATTCACCGGTGCGGAGCGAAGTAGATCGATCGCAAGCTCCCGTGTTTTTGGAGACAGTTCTGCCAGTCCCGTTAGAGGAAAGCTTCTCGCTCCAAGCTCCGTCTGTTGTGCGAGTATCGAAAAGTCGAGGAGCGTGATCCCGATCGGCCGGCGGTTCTTCTTGTCGACGCGAAGCAGGATGTGCGGGTTCAACTCGATTCCGGTTGCGCTCTCGCCCGGCGCGAAGGATACGTAGAGGGTATCACTCGGCTCGTCGTAGCGAATCTGCGGCTCGGCCATGTTAACCAAGCGGAGTTTTCCGTGAAATCCGGGATCCCATCAACCGAAACGTGGTGTCAGGGCCCCAAATCCGAATTTCGCCGATAGCTGCATCTTCCCAGCGCGTACCTGGATAGACAGAAAGGATCGTGAGTCGAAGCGAGGTGGTGCTGTGCTGCCCGAGGTCGAAATACTGCAACTCGTTGTGATCCGCTAACCGGATGGTTCTGCTGCTCCCGTCAGAGAAGGTGATGCGGGCGTCGCGTACCCGTTCATTCTCCTCAAATCGTGATCCCTTGCCGTAACCGTTAACGATACCGACCCGGCTTACCGTTACGACCGATGATAAACGCAACTCAATCCATTCGCCCGACCCGTCGCCGCTTGCACCTTCTACCCAAACTGTGCTCACTCTTCCATCCGTCGCCATTTCTGCCCCGTAGGCAGCTACTCTGCTCGGTGGAAGCACCGATGACGCAAGAGCGGATGTGCTCCGAAACTCAACCCAACCTCCACGTGGAGATGGTTGCCGCGGTGTAGGTTTTTCAGTTGGAATAGTCGCTTGTGTCGCAGGAAAATCCGACTCAGCGGTGTCAGGAGGTGAGATAAACTTTGGTTCGTACTTCGCGTCGTGGAGGACGTGCCACCGGAAATCGGGTACCTGCAAAACGGTCGCACCAAGGGCAAGGATGCCTACAACGAGGCTGAGGAACGCAATCAAATGAGCACGGAGCCAATCGCGCATAGGTCAGTACTCGATTGCCGTGAAAGAAACGAGGGATCCAGAAGAGGTTTAGAGCCAATATAAACCGGTTTCTAACGGCAACAATAATGGCGGAAGGGAGTCTCCTCCCTCCCGCCTGATGGACTAATCCCTCACGCCCGCACGAGCTTGCGGTACTTGATGCGGTGGGGCATCTCGGCTTCGGCGCCCAGGCGGCGCTTGCGGTCGAGCTCGTACTCGCGGTAGTTGCCCTCGAACCACACCGCCCGGCTCTCGCCCTCGAACGCCAGAATGTGCGTGGCGATGCGGTCCAGAAACCAGCGGTCGTGGCTGATCACCACCGCGCACCCGGCGAAGTCGAGCAGCGCCTCCTCCAGCGCGCGCAGCGTGTCCACGTCCAGGTCGTTGGTGGGCTCGTCGAGCAGGATCAGGTTGCCGCCGCTCTTCAGCACCTTGGCGAGATGGACGCGGTTGCGCTCGCCGCCGGAGAGCACGCCCACCTTCTTCTGCTGGTCGGCGCCCTTGAAGTTGAACCACCCGCAGTAGGCGCGGCTGTTCACCTTCACCTTCCCCAGCTCGATCTGGTCCTCGCCGCCCGAGAGCTCCTGCCACACGGTGTTCTCGGCGTTCAGCGAGTCGCGGCTCTGGTCCACGTAGGCCAGCTGCACGGTGGACCCCACCCGCAGCGCGCCCGAGTCCGGCGTCTCCTGCCCCACGATCATGCGAAAGAGCGTGGTCTTCCCGGCGCCGTTGGGGCCGATCACGCCGACGATGCCGCCGCGGGGGAGGCGGAAGGTGAGGTCCTCGAAGAGCAGCTTGTCGCCGTACGCCTTCGCCACGCCGTCGGCCACCACCACGTCGTCGCCCAGGCGCGGGCCGGCGGGGATGTAGATCTCGGCGGTGGACACCTTCTCGCGCTGGTCGGCGTTCAGCAGGTCTTCGTACGCGGTGATACGGGCCTTGCTCTTGGCCTGCCGCGCGCGCGGCGCCATCCGCACCCAGTCGAGCTCGCGCTCGAGCGTGCGCTGCCGCGCCGACGACTGCTTCTCTTCCTGCCGCAGCCGCTCCTGCTTCTGCTCCAGCCAGCTGGTGTAGTTCCCCTTCCAGGGGATCCCCTCGCCGCGGTCGAGCTCCAGGATCCACTCGGCCACGTTGTCGAGGAAGTAGCGGTCGTGGGTGATGGCCACGATGGTGCCCTGGAACTCGGCCAGGTGGTGCTCCAGCCAGGCGACGGACTCGGCGTCGAGGTGGTTGGTGGGCTCGTCGAGGAGGAGGAGGTCGGGCTCCTCGAGCAGCACCTTGCACAGCGCCACGCGCCGCCGCTCGCCGCCGGAGAGGTTCTCCACGCGCGCGTCGGGCGGGGGGAGGCGCAGCGCGTCCATGGCGATCTCGATCTTGCGGTCGAGCTCCCAGGCGTTGTGCGCCTCGATCTGGTCCTGCAGCCGCGCCTGCTCCTCGAGCAGCGCGTCCATGTCGGCGTCGGGGTCGCCGAACGAGTTGTTGACCTCGTCGTAGCGGCGCAGCAGGTCGCGGATGGGCTTCACCCCCTCTTCCACGTTGCCGCGCACGTCCAGCGTCTCGTCGAGCTCGGGCTCCTGCGCCAGGTAGCCCACGCGCGTGCCCTCGGCGGCCCACGCCTCGCCGTTCCAGTCCTTGTCGACGCCGGCCATGATGCGCAGCAGCGAGCTCTTGCCGCTGCCGTTGGGGCCCACCACGCCGATCTTGGCGCCGGGATAGAAGGAGAGCCAGATCCCCTTCAGGACCTCGCGCTGCGGCGGAACCACCTTGCGGAGGTCCTTCATCACGTAGATGAACTTGCTGGTGTCGAGCGCCATTCTCTGCCGTTCGGATCAGGGTTGCGATGATTCGGCCCGCCGCGCCGGAAGGAGCGCGATGGGGGACCCCAACTTATCAGCCCGCGCCCGGCGGCGGGAGGCGTGGCGCGGCCGAATCATCTGTAGCGCGGCGAGACAGCCGGGGCATGGGCGCAACGCTCCGCGGCGCTCCGCGCGCCGTCTCCCCCTCTCCCGCCGAAGTGCACAAGTGGCGTGGGTGCAAGCGGGTGGAGACGCCGCGGGAAACGGATGCCGCCGGGCACCGGGAATGCTGCGAAATGTCCCGCCTTTCCATCGCATCCGGACGTGCCCCCCGCCGCCCGGCCTTCTTCCCACACCCGGAGGCTTCCCCCATGCGCCTCGCCCCGACCGTGCTGGCCCTGGCCTGCGCCGCCCTGGCGGCCGGCTGCGCGGACACCCCGCAGGCCCGCAACCCCGACATCGTGCTGCCGGTGTTCGCCAGCGCCAACGCCAGCCAGAACTTCAACGCGCAGCCGTACGGCGGCGGCGAGGTGCCGCCCAACGACAGCAAGGGGCGCGGCAGCGCCATCTTCCACCTGAGCGACGACGGGACGACGCTGCACTACAAGCTGATCGTGGCCAACATCGACAACGTCACACAGTCGCACATCCACCTGGCGCCGGCGGGGGTGAACGGGCCGATCGTCGTCTTCCTGTTCGGCTTCGTGGCGGGCGGGGTGACGGAGAACGGCGTGCTGGCCGAGGGCGACATCCACCAGAGCAACCTCATCCCGCGGCCGGCGATCGGGTTCGGCGCCACCATGCCCGAGCTGATCGCGGCGATGCGGAGCGGCGGCGCGTACGTGAACGTGCACACCGTCGCCCTCCCGGGCGGCGAGATCCGCGACCAGGTCAAGGAGAACGGCGCGACGCACTGAACGCGTCTCCCGCGAGAACGACGGCGGCGGCACCCGGATGCGGTGTCGCCGCCGTTCCGCGTCCGGGAATGGCCGCGAGCGAAGCGAGCCTTCGTCCCTCCCCCAGTCGGTTTTTGGGGGAGGGACAGCCGCGGAGCGGCAGGGAGAGGGCGACGGCAGAATCGCCGCGCGCCGCGCGTTCGATTAACGGCGGCTTAACCCGGCCGGCACTGGACGAAGTGTACCTTGACCCGCGCGGCGGCGGGTGGTTTCGTGGGGAAGAGGCGAGAAACGTCCGTCCCGGAGCGCCCATGCAGCTGTCCATCGACACCGCGGACCCGCGCCCCATCCACGCACAGATCGTGGACGAGGTGCGCCGCGCCGTGGTCCTGGGGACGCTTGTACCGGGCGACACCCTGCCGCCGGTGCGCATCCTGGCCGCCGAGCTGCGCGTGAACCCCGCCACCGTGGCCGAAGCCTACCGCGCGCTGGAGGGCGAGGGGCTGGTGACCATGCGCTGGGGGCGCGGCCCCGTCATCGCCGAGCGGACGCCCGCGCCGGGAGACCGGGCCGCGCTGGTGCGGCAGGTGGCCGAGCGCGCCCTCCGCGACGCGCGCCGCCACGGTGTCTCCCCCGCCGAGCTGGCGGACGCCATCCGCGCGGCGTCCTCATCGCAATCCCCATCTCCATCCCCCGAACCCGCCGAACCCGGAGTGCCCGCGTGATGCGTCCCGCACCCCTGCCCGTGCGCCTGGAGGGCGGCGCCTTCGCCGTGTCGACCCGCGCGCTGAGCAAGCGCTTCGGGCGCGACTTTTCGCTGCTGGGCGTGGACCTGCAGGTGCCCGAGGGCGCCGTCTACGTGCTGGTGGGCCCCAACGGGGCGGGGAAGACGACCACGCTGCGCCTCCTCCTGGGCCTCCTTTCCGCCGACTCGGGCGAGGTGGACGTGCTGGGGCTGAGCCCGTGCGCGCAGGGGCCGCTGGTGCGCGCGCAGGTGGGTTACGTGCCCGAGCGGGGCGACTGGGGATACGGCTACATGAGCGCCGGCCGGCTGCTGGAGCACCACGCGGCGTACTTCCCCACCTGGGACTGGGAGTACGCGACCAGGCTGGCCAACGCCTTCGAGATCCCCCTGCAGAAGCGGATGGCGAAGCTGTCGAAGGGCCTCGCGCGGCGCGTGCACCTGCTGATGGCGCTGGCGCACCGTCCCCCGCTGCTGCTGCTGGACGAGCCGACCGACGGGCTGGACCCGGTGATGCGCGACGAGACGCTGGGGATGCTGGCCGAGCACGTGGCCGAGACGGGGTGCACGGTGCTCATCTCCACCCACCTGGTGCACGAGGTCGACCGCCTGGCCGACCACCTCGGCGTGATGCGCGACGGGCGGCTGACCGCGCAACTCCCGCGCGAGGTGCTGCACCGCATGCTGCGCCGCTACCGCGCCGACATCCCCGCGGGGTGGACGGGCGCGCCGGCGCTGGAGGGCACCGTGGTCAAGCGCGGCGGCGTGGGCCGCGAGATCCAGTGGAGCGTGTGGGGCGACGAGCACGAGGTGGCGCGCCAGCTCGCCGCGAGCGGCGCCACCGTCCGCGACGCCGCGCCGCTGACGCTGGAGGACGCCGCCGTCGCCCTGCTGAGCCGCAAGGAGTAGGGAGATGGAGATCGCAGTGGCCGCAACGGATTCCGGGAGGATCGCGATGGGCGAGGCCGTCCTTCACCCCCTTCCTCGCCGCGCGGAGATGGCGCGCGAGCAGCTTCGCGCCGTCGGCCTCTCGCTGCGCCGCGAAGGCGCCGCGGCCGCCGGCGTGATGGCGCTGCTGAGCGTGGCGGTGGTGTGGGACCAGGCCCGCTCGGTCAGCGAGTTCGTCGTCGAGCCGGGGATCGGCATCCCCGCGGCGGTGGTGGCGCTGCTGATGCCGCTGGCCGTGTGGAAGGGCGAAGGGCCCGGCCGGCGCGGGTATCACCATTCCATGCCGGTGGACCGGGGCGTCCACGCCGTGACCCGCGGGCTGGCCGGGCTGGTGTGGATGCTGGCGGCGATGGGCGCGTACTACGCCTGGCTGGGGGGCGTCACGCTGGCCGTCGGCGGGTGGGTGCGCCCCGACGCGGCGTATCGCTGGGCGGCGCCGGTCGCGGGCGCGGTGGTGCTGTACCTGGTGGGGACGGCGCTGGCGCTGCGTGCCGCGCACCCGTGGCGGTGGCTGGGCGGCGGCGCCGTCGGCTACCTGTTCCTGAAGCTGATGTCGGAGCCGGACCGCGACTTCGCGCCGTTCCGGATGGTGGACGGGGTGCTGCGCGGGCGCTACGGCCTGTTCACGGTGCTCGAGGGGCGCACTCCGATGCAGTTCCGCGGCGTGTCGACCTGGGGCGGGCACGAGTTCACCTACACGGTGCGCGTGGCGGACGGCGGGGTGTGGCTCACGTCGGTGTGGCTCTGGCTCGGCCTCGCCCTCGCGCTGTTCGTCTGGGCGGCGTACCGCCAGCCGGAGCGCTGAGCGGCGCCGTCGTCGTACTTCGATCGCGAGGAAAGCATGCCCGAAGCCGTCCTCCACCCCATCCCCCGCCGCGTGGACGTGGCGCGCGAGCAGCTCCGCGCCGTGGGCCTCTCCCTGCGCCGCGAGGGCGCGGTGGCCGCGGGCGCGCTGGGGCTGCTGAGCGTGGTCATCCTCTGGGACGAGCTCCGCGAGGGCTACGGCGGGATGAACATGACGCCGGAGCTGGGCGTTCCCGTGGCGCTGGTGGCGCTCCTCGTCCCCATGGCGGTGTGGAAGGGCGAGGGCCCGGGCGGGCGCGGCTATCACCACGCCATGCCGGTGGAGCGGGGCCCGCACGCCGTCGCCCGCGGGGTGGCCGGGCTGGTGTGGACGCTGGCCGCGACGGGGGCCTGGTTCGCGTGGCTGGTGGCCGTGGCGCTGGCGAGCGGGAGCCGGTTCGACGGCATGTGGGGAGCGGACTGGCGCTTCGCCGCGCCCGTGGCCGGCGTGGTGGTGATGTACCTGCTGGGCTCGGCGCTGACGCTGCGGGCCGCGCATCCGTGGCGGTGGCTGGGCGGCGGCGCGGCCGGATACGTGTTCCTGAAGATGCTTGCCGGGCCGGACGGCGAGCTGTGGCTCTACCGCGCGGCGAACGAGGTGCTCCGCGGCCGCTACGGGGTGATGACGCTGCTGACGGGGCGCTCGCCCGTGTGGATCCACACGTCGCTGGAGGGGCGGGCGTACGAGTACCTGTCGCACCGGCCGGTGGCGTCGGTCTGGGTGATGTCGGTGTGGCTCTGGCTCACCCTGGCCCTCCTGCTCTTCCTCTGGTCCGCGTACCGCCAGCCGGAGCGGTGAGCGGGGGGATGGAGAGGGTCGAAACGCGGGGACGCCCGCGCGCGTAGAGGGCGGTATCGACGTTGGCCCGCACCTGGGAGGAGAGGATGTCCGAAGCCGTTCTTCACCCGCTGCCGAACCGCGTGGACGTGTTGCGCGAGCAGTTCCTGAGCGTGGGGCTGTCGCTGCGCCGCGAGGCGCTGACCGTGGCCGGCGTGGCGGGGCTGGTGAGCGTGTGGGCCGCCTGGCTGCAGGCCACGCGCCCGTTCAGCCTGGGGATGGAGGTGGAGCCCGCCGCGGGGATGCCCGTGGCGATGCTGGCGCTGCTGGTGCCGATGGCCGTGTGGAAGGGCGAGGGCCCGGCGCAGCGCGGCTATCACCATGCCATGCCGGTGCAGCAGGGGACGCACGCGGTGGCCAAGGCGCTCTCCGGGCTGGTGTGGCTGCTGGCCGCGGTCGGCGCGTACTTCGGCTGGCTGATGCTGCTGGCGGCCTTCACCGGCGGACGCGTGGAGTCGATGCCCGCGTGGCGCTGGCTCACCCCGTTCGCGGGGGTGACGGTGACGTACCTGCTGGGCTCGGCGCTGACCCTGCGCGTGGCCCACGCGTGGCGGTGGCTGGGCGGCGCGCTGGTCGGCTACCTGTTCCTGAACGCCATGCAGGCCGCCACGGGGATGGGCGCGCTGCTGGGGCTGGTGAACACGGCGCTGGCCGGCCCGCTCGGCGTGACGACCGTGATCACGGGCGAGGTGCCGCGCCAGGTGCACCGCAGCGGGGTCTTCTACGCCTACGGGCCCAGCGCCGCGGGGTGGATGCTGGCGCTCTGGCTCTGGCTGGCGATCGCCATCTCGCTCTTCCTCTGGTCCGCGTACCGCCAGCCGGAGCGCTGATACCGGATTCCTGCGGATGACTGTGCACGCGACGGCCGATTCATAAAAGAGTCTCACACGGAGGGAACGGAGGAAACGGAGGACGGATGAGCGGTTCTCCGTTTCCTCCGTTCCCCAATCCGCGCCTCGGGTAGGACGGCGCATCGCCCGACGCAGGCAGCCCCTCGCCCCGAACGCCGGGCGAGGGGCTGCTTCCGTTTCGCGGGGGACGTCTCCGCGCTACGCCGGCTGCTCCGCCGGGAGGCTGCGGTCGCGCACCTCCTCGCTGGTGAGGCCGTAGAGGGGAGGGGTGGGGACGCCGATCATCCCCAGCATCAGGTAGATCTGGCCGCGGTGATGCGCCTCGTGCTCGACCATGGCGCGCAGCCACTTCCACGCGGGCATGCTGGCGCCCGCGGGGGTGACGGCGGGGCCGCGCAGGGCCTCGGGCGTGAGCGCGCGGAAGATCTCCACCGCTTCGGCGTGCATGGCGTCGAGGTACGCGATCGTCGCGTTCCAGCCGTCGGCCAGGTCGCGGCCGTGGCCGGGGTAGCGGCTGGGGAGGCCGCTCACGTTCTCGGCGAACATCCAGCGCTCGATGGCGGCCAGGTGGCGCACCAGGTCGCCGAAGGTGAACGCGCCTTCGCGGTGCGTCCACTCCAGCCGCTCCGGCGGGATGCACATCACCACCCGCCGCGTCCGCCCGCGGAACCCTTCCCAGTACGGAAGGAAGGTGTCGATCGAGGTGATCTCCATCAGTTCTCGAATCGGTGCGATCGAGGCCTCATCGCCATCCAGTTTCTGAGCTGGAGTGCACCACGGCGGCGATCACGATCTGGTCTGGGCGAATTTCGTAGATGATGCGGTACGGCGCCTCCAGCAACTCGCGGATCAACTCGTCCTCGAATTCCGGGACCATGCGCCCCGAGCGGGGAAACTGCGCGATCTGCTTGGTCCGGTTGGTGATCCGATCGACAAGGCGGGTTGCGTACCGCTCCGAACTCTGCGCGACGTAGGCGTGGATCGCGCGTAGCTGAGCCGCCGCTTTCTCCGACCAGACGACCTTCACCGCGGGAGCCCGAAGCTCTCGCGCAGGTCCTCGACGGAGATCACTCGACCCGCGTCCGCATCCGCCATTCCCTGCTCCACGCTCTGCCGGACATAGATCTCGTACATGAGATCATCCCACGTGGCGTCGTCGCGGAGGCCTTCGACGATCTTGCGGGCCTCGGCCTTCACTCCACTCGCATTCATCGCACACCTTTCGGATCGGGACCTCCCAGTCTCGCCAAATCGATCGGGGAACGCAACGTCTAGCGCCGCGTGCCGTACACCGTCCTCGCGATGCGCTTGAGCAGGGCGAGCTTCTTCGCGCCGTAGGGGAACCAGAACAACTCGCGGGGGAAGGCGATGCGCGTGTCGGCCACCGCCTTCACCTGGCTGAACTCCAGCAGCCCCTCGTCGCCCATCATCCGCCCGAAGCCGCTCTGCTTGACTCCGCCGTAGGGCAGCTCGGGAATGCCGAAGTTGATCAGCACGTCGTTCACCATCACCATCCCCGCCTGCAGCCGCCGGGCGATGCGGCGCCCCTTCGCGCGGCTCCGCGTCCACACGCTGGCATTCAGCCCGAACGGGCCGGCGTTGGCGATGCGCACCGCCTCGTCCTCGTCCTTCACCCGCACCAGCGGCAGCACGGGGCCGAAGGTCTCGCGCGTGTTCAGCGCCATCGCCGGCGTGGCGTCGACGATCAGCGTGGGCGCGTAGACCGGACCCTCGTCGCTCACCGCCTCCCCGCCCATCACCACCCGCGCGCCCTGGGCCACCGCGTCGTCCACCGTGTGCTGGATGATCTCGCGCTGCGGGGGGAAGATGAGCCGGCCCACGTCGTACTCGCCGGTGCCGCCCACGCGCAGGCGCCGCATCTCCGCCTCCACCGCGCCGGCGAAGCGGTCGTAGATGCACTCGGGGACGAGGGCGCGCTCGACCGACATGCAGACCTGGCCGGCGTTGGAGATGGCGCCCCACACCACGCCCGCGGCCGCGCGCTCCAGGTCCGCGTCCTCGCAGACGATGGTGACGTCGTTGGCGCCGAGCTCCATCACCACGGGGGTGAGCGTCTCCGCCGCGCCGGCCAGGATCTTCCGCCCGGTGGCCGGCGAGCCGATGAAGGCGATCTTCTCCACCCCCGATCGCACCAGCGACGCGCCGACATCGCCCGCGCCCTGCACGACCTGCACGAGGTCCGGGTGCTCGGGCATGGCCTCGCGTGCGAGCTCGGCCAGCATCGCGCCGGTGCGCGGGGTGACCTCCGACGGCTTGATCACCACCGCGTTGCCCGCGAAGAGCGCGGCCACGGTGGGGATCCCGGGCATGGAGAAGGGGAAGTTCCACGGGGAGATGACGCCCACCACGCCGTACGGCTCGTACAGCTTGGTCCCGCCCTTGTTGAGCAGGATGCCGGTGCCGACGCGCTTCCGGCGCAGCACCCGCGGGGCGCGCTTCTCGTACGCCTTGATGAGCCCGGCCACGATCAGCACCTCGTGACCCATCGCCTCGACGGCGGGCTTTCCCGTCTCCTCGCGGATGACGGCGATCACGTCGTCCATGCGGCGGATGAGCGTGCCGCGCAGCGCCTTCATCCGCCGCGCGCGCTCGCGCACGGTGAGCGCGGCCCAGGCGGGCTGCGCCGCCCGCGCCCGGGCCACGGCGTCGTGGACCGCGTCGTCGGCGGAGGGCGCGGCGCGGGGGGCGGCTGCGGTTTCGGATGCGATGGTGGCCATGGCCGGAGGGTGCGAGAGTGCGAAAGTGCGAGAGCGTGCGGCATCCTACGGCGCGTGGGCGGCGGACGCGGGCTGCATCGCCCCGGCGCTGCCGGCGCGCGCGGGTGCGTGGCGCGCGGCGATGCGCTCCGCGATGACCGTCGCGAGCGCCATGATCGTCTCCTGCGGGTTCACGCCGGGCGCGGTGGGGAGGATCGAGCCATCGCAGACGTAGAGCCCGGGGACGCCGTGGCGCTCGCCGTCGGGCGTGCAGCCGCTCGTCGCGGGGTCCGTGCCGATGCGGCAGGTGCCGTTCACGTGCGCGGAGAGAACGCCCACCTGGTTGGGCCCGTACGGCCGCCGGTCGAGCACGCCGAGATCCGCCGGCGAGCGCAGCCGCGTCTCCCGCGCGTGCAGCGTCGTCGCCTCGCGCGCGCCGGCGGCGAAGTGGATGCGCGCGGCTGCGGCCATCCCCCGCTTCAGCCGCTCGCGCTCGGCGGGGCCGGGGAGGTAGCGGATGCGGACGCGCCCGCGCCGGTCCACCGTCACCCCGCCCTGCGACGCGCGCCGGTCCGCGCCGTCGCGGACGAGCACGATGAACGGCGCCATCCGCCCCGCCTGGCGCATCGCCGCGCGGTGGCGCTCGCCGTAGCCGGGGAGCACCGCGGCGGAGAGCGCCGGGTACATCGGCGGGCACTCGATCCAGAAGCCGTATCCATCCCCCTCGCCCACGAACTCGTCGCAGACGGCGGAGAGGGGAACGCCCGCGGCGCCGTACATCTCCCGGTCGTAGAAGCCGGTGACGAGGGTGGTGGGATGGAGACGGAGATACCGCCCCACCCCGCCGCCGCCCATCCCCGAGCGCTGCAGGATGGCCGGCGTGCCGATGGCTCCTGCCGCGAGGACGACGAGCGGCGCCTCGACGGTGACGCGGCCGCGCGGCCTCCCCGTCCCCCGCTCGAGCACGGTGCCGTGGACGCGCTTGAGCGGCGCGCGGCCTCCGTGCCCGGCCATCTCCACCCGGTCGGCGCGGATGTCGGTGAGGAGCCGCGCGCCGGCCGCCAGCGCCACGGGGACGTGGACGGCCGCGGTGCCCTGCTTGGCGTCGTAGCGGCATCCCAGCCCGCAGAAGCCGGAGCGGACGCACCCCTTCGCGTTCACGCGCGCGGGCGACGCGCTCCATCCCAGCGCGCGGGCGCCGTCCAGCAGCGCGCGGTTGGGCGGGTTGTGGGCATCGTCCGGCATCGCCCGCGTGTGCGTCTCCGCCTCGATCCGCGCGAAGACGGGCGCCAGCTCCGCCGGGCCCATCCCCACCGTGCCGTGCTCCGCGGCCCACTCCTCCAGCACGTGGCCGCGGGTGCGCAGCATGATCATCCAGTTGACGAGCGTGCCGCCGCCCACCGCGCGCCCCTGCAGCATCGGCACGGAGACGTCGTCGGTGGCGCGCGTGCCCTTTTCCGCGTACAGCGCCTCCGTCATCTCCGCCTCGCGCTCGGTGAAGTCGCGCGGGCGATGCCAGCCGCCCTCCTCCAGCATCACCACCTCGAACCCCGCCTCGGCCAGCCGCGCCGCCGCCACCGCGCCGCCCGCGCCGGTGCCCACCACGCAGACGTCTGCGCGGACACGGGTGTCGCCGCCGAGCCGCGCGCCCTCCGTCACCTGCCGCATCCACGCCTCGTCGTCGAAGTCGATGCGGGGCAGGGGGATGGGGATCGCTTTCGCGTCGTCCGTCCGCCCGCGCGCGATGGGCTCGTCGTCGGAGGATGCGCCCGGCGCGGGCCCCTCCCACGGAAACGCGGGCACGCGGGGCTGGAGAGGGCCGAGGTAGCCGATCTCGGCGTACGACTCCGGGCGCGCGTACCAGGTGGAGAGCACGAGCCGTCGCAGCGCCTGGAACACGCTGCGGCGCGCGGGGATGCGGCTCAGCTCCCACCCGCGCAGCCACGCGTCCTGCCGCGCCGGCGCCATCCGGCTGAAGCGCACGGGGATGCCGCCCGTGAGCGCGGCGGTGACGGGGTGATCGAGGACGGTGAGGAGCCGCGCGATCAGCGCCGCCTGCTCGGGATCGATGCCGTCCAGCCGCGCCTCGACGTCGCGCGCGAGCGCCGCCGCGCGCCCGTCCGCTTCCGGGAGCGGGACGATGCGGCGGCAGAGCGCCTCGAGCGCGGCGTGCTGGGCGGCGGTCAGCGGCATCGTCGGCGGGTGATCGGGAGGATGCGGGCGCGTGCCCGATCCGAAGCATACCCGCGCCCCGGAAGCCCGTCAACGCACGCAAATCACTGAGCCGCGCTCACTTGGGAAGCGCTCCCGTGGGGGAGACGGGCGGTTAAACCCGCGTCTCAAACATTGGGAAGCCTGCCCGCGCAGGCTGCGGCCGCGACGTTCGGGCGTTTCCACACCGTTTTTGCGGTTGAAGCCCGCGCAGTTTGCGGGCTTTCCAATTTTCCAGCCGCGGGTTTACCCGCCCGTCCTAGGACGCGGACACGAGGATTAAGAGTCGATGCAAGTTGCACATCCTCAACGATTTAGACGTAGATTCGGCCCGCGACTTGCAACCCTCACCCGTCCGCTCCGTGGGGGGGCGATGTGGAGGGGTGGACGCTCGAAACCGGATTCAAGGAGGGATCGATGCGAGGTTACGGACGCGACTATGACCAGGGCCGCAGCTGGATCGATCGCGCGGGCGACACGGTCCGCGGATGGTTCGGCGGCGGGCGCGACTACGACCGCGATTACGGCTGGGACGGCGGCTCCGCGCGCGGCCTGCACCGCGACTGGGACCGCGGCCTGTCGCGCGGCCGCGACTGGGACCGCGAGACCGACTGGCACGGGCTGGGCGGCGGCGGCTACCGCATGAACAACTGGAACAATCAGCACGCCACCCGCGACGTGGTGGAGCGCGCCGGCGGCTACTACGGGATGGACTACGACCGCGGCTACGACCGCGGGATGCACGGCTCCGGCTGGACGCGCGGCGACTACGGCCGCGACTACGCCACGGGCGGGTGGACCCGCGGCGGCCTGACGCGCGGCGTGCGCACCGGCCGCGGCCGCATGGGAATGCAGCAGGGCTCCTTCGGCGGCATGCGCGACACCTGGCTGGGCCACGAGTACGGCGGCGGCGGATACAACGACTGGGGCGACTACAACCGCGGCGGCTACGGCGGGCAGGCGTTCCGCGACAGCCGCTCGGGCGGGGTGGAGCCCGGCCGCTACTTCGACGGCTACGGCATCGGCTCCAGCGGCGGCCACGGCTACGAGCCGTACTGATCGCGGCTGATGCGATGACCGAGGCGGGCGCTCCAGCAGGGGCGCCCGCCTCACTTTATCTTGTGATCGAGGACTCACTCGAACACCCGCCCGACGTCATCCTGAGGCCGTCCAGACCGTAACCGGCGTCTTCGCCAATGGTTGCAGGCCGAAGGATCTATCGCCGGCCTTCGAGCGACAGCCAGGCATTCGCGCCGACACTGGCCAAAGATTCCTCAAGCGCCAAGCCTCGGCGTGGAAAGAAGTTACCGTGCCGCGCCCTCGGAACGACAGCGTGCGGGTGTGAGCTTCGTCATCACGTGCGACGGGCTTGACAAATGCCGGAACAAAACCGAAGATAAACCGTAATTGCTTGGGAGCAATCCGCCGCGGCGGCAGGGAGCACAACGCAGGAGCAGGACGATGAGCTTCGACCTCGATGCCTACGCGCCGGTGCAGGAGCGCATCGGCGAGTTCTACCGCGATTTCCCCCACGGATGCATCCAGACGCGCCTGGTGCGCGACGACGGGCCCGAGGTGGTGTTCGAGGCGCGCGTCTTCCGCACCCCCGACGAGGTGCGCGAGGGCGTGTACACCAGCGGCTGGGCGCGCGAGGTCGAGGGGAAGAACCCGGTGAACCGTACCAGCCACCTGGAGAACTGCGAGTCCAGCGCCATCGGCCGCGCGCTGGCCAACCTGGGCTACAGCAAGGACGCCACCCGTCCCAGCCGCAGCGAGATGATCAAGGTGCACCGCATGCGCCAGGAGCACGAGGCCATGCTCGAGTTCATCCGCGAGGTGGGCGCGCGCTGCGAGGAGGAGATGGAGATCCGGGTGAGCGGCGGCCCCCGCAACCTGAAGGGCTACATCCGCGAGAACTGGGCGCCCATCAAGGAGCAGTACCGCCTGGCCCGCACCGTGGTCGAGGCCATCGAGGGCTCCACCGGCGAGCAGTTCAAGGTGGCGGCGTAGCTTCGCCTCTCCGCGCATCGACGAGCAGGTATCCGACGGCCGGATACTTCTACGGGCGGGTGAACCCGCGGCTGGAACGTTGGGAAGCCTGCTGCGCAGGCTGCGAGGACGGCCGCCGCGGCCATGCGCGTTGCCGTCGTGTCCGGGCAGGGTTACGCTCCAGCCGTGGTCGCGAGCACGACGGCGGGTGCGTCACCGGAAACCGGGACGGCGGCGATGGCGCGAGTTCGCAGGCAGGAGAGTCCGCGACACCTTCCCGTGGCCATCCTCGTCGACGTCGACGGCACGCTCGCGGGGCCGTATCGACAGGGCAGGCGCGAGCTCCGACCGTCCGCGCGCGACGTTCTCGCCATGCTGTCCGAGGCCGCGCCCGTGTTCCTCTGGTCGATCGTCGGGGCGGACAACGGGACGCGGCTGCTCCAGGAGTTCCCCGAGCTGCGGCCCTACGTGAAGGGGTGCGCCGGCAAGATGGACTTTCCACTCGACACCGTCGGCCGCCCGTACGCCATCGACGACGAGGCCGTGGACGCCCCGGTCCTGTCCTGCTACTGCCACCTCCTCGACGGCAGCTACTGGGGCGGAGACGAGCTGGACGACCTGCGCCGCGTCGCAGCCGAGCTGGTCGCCGAGATCCGCGGCGAGCCGGCCTGAGCACCTTCCCCCGGCGTCCGCCGACACTTTCGCGCGAGTTTCTCATCGTCTCCACAAGACCGTTGACATCTCCGCCCAAGGTGCTAATGTATTAACACAGTGCCAACCGATTAGCATCTCACCAGGAGGGTGGATGTCCCCGACGGGATCGATGAACCTGGGGCGGCGGGAGCGGCAGATCATGGACGCGGTGTACCGGCTGGGCCGCGCCACCGCGGCCGAGGTGCTGGCCGACCTCCCCGATCCGCCCTCGTACTCCGCCGTGCGCGGCATGCTGCGCCTGCTGGAGGACAAGGGCTACCTGCGCCACGAGCAGGATGGCCCGCGCTACGTCTACCTTCCCACCACCGCGCGCGACGAGGCGCGCCGCTCGGCGCTCGCGCACCTGCTGCGCACCTTCTTCAACGACTCGCGCGAGAACGCGGTGGCCGCGCTGCTGGACCTCGGCGACGAGCCGCTGGACGACGCCGAGTACCGCCGCCTCCGCACCCTCCTGGACCAGGCCCGCGAACCCGGAGACGAGCAATGAGCGCCCTGCTTCCCGATCTCGCCTTCCCGCTGGCCGTGGTGGTCAAGGCCACGCTCCTGCTCGCCGCGGCGGCGGTCGCCGCGGGGGTGCTGGCGTGGCGCCGGGCGCCCGCGGCGGCGCGGCACCTGGTGTGGACGCTGGCCGTATGCGGGGTGCTGGCGCTCCCGCTCTTCTCCATCACCCTGCCCGGATGGCGGCTGGCGTTCGTGCGGCTGCAGCCCCCGGCGGCGCCGCTCACGGAGGAGCTTCCGCCGCTCCCGCCGGTGAGCGCGCTGCCGCCCGCATCGGCCGGGACGCTGCCGGAGCTCCCGCCGATTCCCGCGAGCGTCGCGCCGACCGTGGAGGTCACGCCTCCAGCCAACGCGATCCCCTTCGATGGGGAGATGGCGATCCCCGTCGTCTACCTGCTGGGCGTGATCGCGCTGCTCGGGCGGCTGCTGGCGGGGCGGTGGAGCGTGCGGCGGCTGGCGCGCGCGGCCTCGCCCGTGACCGGCGAGGCGTGGACGGCGCTGCTGCGCGACCTCCGCTGGATGATGGACGTCGACCGCCCGGTGACGCTGCTGCGCGGCGCCGGCGCCACCATGCCGATGACGTGGGGGACGCGCCGGCCCACCATCCTCCTTCCCGAAGAGGCGGTGGAGTGGCCGGAAGACCGGCGGCGAGTGGTGCTTCTCCATGAGCTGGCCCACGTGGCCCGGCACGACTGCCTGACGCAGACGCTGGCCGCGCTGGCGTGCGCGCTCTACTGGTTCCACCCGGGCGCGTGGTACGCCGCGCGCCGCCTGCGCGTGGAGCGCGAGCTGGCGTGCGACGACCGCGTGCTCGCCGCCGGCACGCGGGCCAAGGAGTATGCGTCGCACCTGCTCGAGGTGGCGCGCGGGTTCCGGGCGCCGCCGCTGGCCGCGGCCGCCGCCGTCAGCATGGCGCGCCCGTCGCAGCTCGAGGGGCGCCTCCTGGCCGTGCTCGACCATCTCCGCAGCCGCCACGCGCTGACCCGCCGCGCCGGCCTGGGCGCCGCGGCCGCCGCGCTGGCGCTGGTGCTGCCGCTGTCCGCCGCGCGCCCCGCGTCGGCCGTGCAGGACCCGAAGCCGCGCTCGGCCCCGGCCCCGGCCTCGCCCGAGGCGGCGATGGCGCGGGCGCGCGAGGCGGCGCGGCATCCCTCTGACGGGTGCGTGCTGTCGCGCGGGAGCTCGCTCAGCTGCACCATCGACGCGCGTCCGGGCGAGCGGCTGTCGCTCCGGCTCCCCGCGGGCGTGTCCGCGCGGGTGGTGGGATGGGATCGCGCTGAAGTGGTCGTGCGCCTGGAATCTTCTTCCCGCACGTTCGATGCGTCGGCGGACCGCATGGACGGCGGCGTGCGCGTGGCCGTCGCCCGCGCCTCGGGACACGGCGGGAACGGGCCCGACCTGGAGATCCAGGTGCCGCGGAGGTTCGACGTGGCCACCGACGCGGACGGCGGCGGGGTGGAGATCCGCGGGGTGGAAGGGAACTTCACCGGCAACACGCGCGGCGGCGGGGTGGCGTTCATCGACGCGGGCGGCACGGTGCGCATGGACGCGGGCGGCGGCGGCGCCTACATCAGCCACACGCGGCTCAGCGGGCGGCTGGAGATGCGCGGCGGCGGCGTGCTGCTGGACGAGAACCGCGGCAACCTCGACATCTCCGGGGCGAACGCCACGGTGCGCGGCTCGGCGGCCGACCTGGGCGCGTGGGGAGAGCGCGTGCGCGGCGAGGTGGAGGCGGCGAACGAGGCGGCGTCGCGCGCGATCTCCATCGACCGCGTGCTGACGGGGAACGTGGCGAAGGACGGCGGCCCCATCGTCGCGGCGACGGTGCAGCCGGGCGCGCGCCTGTACACCGGCGGCGGCGACATCACCGTGCGCCGCGCGCAGGGCGACATCTCCGCCACCACCGGCGGCGGCGACGTGCGGCTGGAGTCGGTGGCCGGCGGCGCCAAGGTCAGCACCGGCGCGGGCGACGTGCTGGTGCGCGTGGACGGCCAGGGCGGCGACGTGGAGGTGACCTCCGGCCGCGGCGGCGTCACCCTCGTGCTCCCCGACGGGTTCAGCGGCAGCGTGGACCTGGAGACGGCGTACACGCAGAACCACGCCGCCACCCGCATCACCAGCGACGTGCCGCTGGCCATCAGCGAGACGCGCGAGTGGAGCGCGCGCGAGGGCACGCCGCGCCGCTACGTGCGCGGCCGCGCCACGCTGGGCTCCGGCCGCCACCGCGTGCACGTGCGCACGGTCAACGGCGACGTTCGCCTCGTGCGCGGCGGCGACGTGGCGGTGGCCGGCAGGGGACGAGGGAGCCGCGACGTTACGGTGAACGCCGGCGGCGCGGTGGTGAACACGGCCGGGAGCGGCAATGCCAGCACGGTGAGCGTCGGCGGCGCGGACGTGGCCTGCGCGGGGCAGAGCTGCACGGTGACGCTTCCCGGCACCGACGTCCAGGTGTCCACTAGCGCGGGGGCCACCACCATCGGGTATCGAACGGGCGCGGCGGATGCGCGGGGCGGCACGGTGGGATACGTCTCCGGCTCGGGCGAGCGCACGGTGCTGGCGAGCGACCCGCAGGGCTACGCCTACGCGCTGGGCGACGTGCCCGAGCGGATTCGCCTGATGGGGATGATCGGCCGCAACTCGCCGGCGGCCGCGGCGGCGCAGGCGCTGGGCCGCTTCGCGTTCGCCGATCCAGACGCGCGCGTGCGGCGGGCCGCAGTCGACGCGCTGGCGGAGATCCGTGGCCGCGAACGCGACGAGCAACTCCGCCGCATCGCCCGCGATCATCCCAGCGCATCCATCCGCCGCCGCGCGTCGGAGGCCCTGCGCTGAAAAACAGAAGGGCTCACGCAGAGGTCGCAGAGGGCGCAGAGGACGCAGAGGAATGAACCGAACTCCTCTGCGCCCTCTGCGACCTCTGCGTGAGATCCAGTCTTTTCCGATTTTTGGATCAGTGGATGCCCGCGTCGGTCTTCGCCCACTCGAGGCGGCGGCGGATCTCCTTGTCGCTCATGGTGCGGATGGCGAACTCGGCGGCGCGGAACGAGTTGAACTCCACGTTGGTGCGGATCGGCTCCGCGTCGGGGTCGGCGGCCGGGCGGAAGGCGAGCACCGCGCCGTCCTTGAGGTGCGCCACCTTGCTCGCCACCGGCACCGCCGTCCAGGTGCGCCCGTCGGCGTCGATCACCGCGCGCGCGGCGGTATCCAGCATGTCGGTCATCGTCGTAAGCCTGGTTAGAGTCCTAAGTCCTAAGTCCTAAGTCCTAAGTTTAGCCGTCCCTCGATCTGCGTGGCACTCAACACTTAGGACTTGGGACCCAGGACTTAGGACTATCTGTTCTTCATCTCAACGCCTTCAGCAGCGCCTCCCCGATCGCCTCAACCTGCCAGCGCCGCACTCCCGACACCGCCGTCAGCTCGTCGGCGGTGCGCGGGCGGGCCCTGGCCACTTCCTCCAGCTGCGCGCGCGACATCACGAAGCCAGGGTCCAGCCCCAGCGCGTCGGCGCGGCGGTTGCGCGCGTCCTTGAGCGACTCCACGCGCGCCTCCAGCTCGAAGTCGCGCTCCCAGCGCGGCGAGCGCGGCCAGCGCGGCAGCTCGTCGTCGGGCACCTCCAGCCCGCGCGACACCGCGGCCAGGATGTCGCGCCCGCGCCGCTGCACCGTGCCGTCCGACACGCCGCTGATGGACTTCAGCGCCGCCATGGTCTTCGGCGGCGTGGCGCTCATCTCCAGCAGCGCCTGGTTGCCGAGCACGCGGAAGGTGGCGCGGTCCAGGTCGCGCGCCACGCCCTCGCGCCAGCCGTACAGCTCGCGCAGGATGGCCAGGCCGCGCGGCTGCAGGTCGCGCGCGCCCTTCACCTTCATCCACGCCTCGCGCGTGCCGTCCTCGTTCTCGGTCCAGCGCGTCTGCTCGCGGCGGCGGAACTCCTCCTCGGCCCAGTGCAGCCGCCCCTTGGCCACCAGCTCCTCGCGCAGCCGGTCGCGCAGCGCGGGAAGATGCGCGGTGTCCGTCGCCGCGTACTCCTTCATCCCCTCGCTCAGCGGGCGCTCGCCCCAGTCGGCGCGCTGGTGCTCCTTGGGCAGCTTCAGCCCCAGGTACTTCTCCACGATGTTGCCCAGCCCCAGCGAACGCTCGCCCAGGAAGGCCGCGGCCACCTGCGTGTCGAAGAGGTTGGCGATGGACAGCCGTGCGTCGCGGTCGAGGATGCGAACGTCGTAGTCGGCGTCGTGGAAGACCTTCTCCACCGCCCCCGACTCGAACAGCTCGCGCAGCGGCGACAGGTCGGGCACCGTCTGCGGGTCGACCAGGAAGTTGTCGCCGCGGGTGGAGATCTGGACCAGGCTGAGGCGGTCGAAATACCGGTGATAGCCGGCGGCCTCGGTGTCGGCGCCCAGCAGCGGCTCGCCGCGGAGGCGCTCGACCACGTCGCGAAGCCGTTCGGGCGTGTCGATGTATTCGTAGTCCATTCCCTCACCGGTCCGAAAGAGGCGCCAATGTCGTTGTCCCGCCGCACCTTCGCAACCCGTGACCTCTCGCGGCGTGCCTTGCGGACAGATACTTAAATGTTTGCGATACAACGGCTTGCATGTTTTTCGACGTGCAATTGCTACACCAGCGGTATCAGCAGACTGCCCGGCGAGCCGCTCCGCCACGCACAAACCGCCCACGGAGCCGCTCCCGACCGGCCTGAACGCATCTCCTATGGGTGTGATGGAAGAAAGATCCGCGTGTGGGACGATATGTTATCTCGGGCCATTGGACGGAAACTCGACACACTGGGGATGGGACGTTCTTGCCCGAATCGATCCTGACTCGTCTCCCGCGGCTCGGGAGGAAGGGATCGGGGGATGAGCGCGCGGCGCTCCGTTGCATCCCGCCGTCCTCGTCCCGATCTTCCGCCGCTCCGATTCCGTGGGTCGGGAGATGATTCGCCGATTCGCGGATCATCCCCGGATCTCGTCCCTGACGTCGACACCCGGACCGCATGCCGTCTCCCGCGCTTCCGCCGGACCTGATCGTCCGCGCCCGCCGCATCCACGTGCTCGGCGACCACGCGCTCGTCGAGGCGCTGCTGGTGCGCGGCGGCCGCATCGCCGCGCTCGGCACGTTCGGCGAGGTGCGGGCGCTCGCCGCGGCCGGCGCGCGCGTCGAAGACCTGCGCGACGCCGTCGTTACGCCGGGGCTGACGGACGCGCACGTGCACCTCACCACCTACGGCCTCTCGCTCCGCCGCGTCGACCTGAACGCCGTGCGCACGATCGGCGACGCGCTGGAGATGATCGGCCGCGCGGCGCGCACGGGCAGCGGCTGGCTGCGCGGCATCGGGTGGGACGTGCACCGCTGGGGCCGGCTTCCGACGCGCGAGGAGCTCGACGCGGTCAGTCCGGCGCGGCCGTGCTACTTCCAGAGCCACGACATCCACGGCGCGTGGCTGAACAGCGCGGCGCTGGCGGCGTGCGGCATCACCGGCGACACCGCCGACCCGGACGGTGGCAGGATCGTTCGCGACCACGCCGGCGAGCCCAGCGGCGTGCTGCTGGAGAAGGCGATGACGCTCGCCGAGCGCCACCTTCCGCTCGAATCCCCCGCCGAGCGCCGGGATGCGCTGCTCGATGCGCAGCGCGAGGTGCACCGCCTGGGGCTCACCGGCGTGCACTCGGTGGAGGTGACGGGGCTGGAAGACTGGTCCGCGCTGGCGGAAGAGGATCGGCTGCGGCTCCGCGTCCTGCAGGCCATCCCCCTGCCGCGCCTCTCCGCGGCCATCGAGACCGGGCTGCGCGGCGGATTCGGCGGCGAGTGGCTGCGGATCGGTGGGGTGAAGATGTTCCTGGACGGCGCGCTCGGCTCGCGCACCGCCTGGCTGCGCGAGCCGTACGTCGGCGGCGACGGATGCGGCATCAACACGCTGCCGCCCGACGAGTTCCGCGCCCACGTCGCCCGCGCGGCCGAGGCGGGGATCGCCAGCACCGTGCACGCCATCGGCGACGCGGCGGTGGAGCTTGCGCTCGAGGTCCTCTCCGCCGTCCCCCCGCCGAAGGCGATGCCGCACCGCATCGAGCATCTCCAGCTCTGCCCGCCGGACCTGTGGGCGCGGGCGGGGAGATCGGGGATCGTCGCGTCGATGCAGCCGGTGCACCTGATGACCGACATCCCCGCCGCCGAGCGCCATTGGGGCCACGAGCGCTCGCGCGGCGCCTACCCCTTCGCCGCCGTCGCGCGCGCGGGGATGACGCTCGCGTTCGGCTCCGACACCCCCGTGGAGACCGTCGATCCGCGCCTCGGCCTCTTCGCCGCCGTCAAGCGCGTCGGTTGGGACGGCGCACCGGAGGGGGGATGGTACGCCGAGCACGCAATCACCCCGGAGCAGGCGCTGCGCGCGTACACCGAGGGCCCGGCGCACGCCGCGGGCGAATCGGACCGCCGCGGCCGCCTCCTCCCCGGCTGCGACGCCGACCTCGTCGCCTGGGACCGCGATCCGCTCGCGTGCGAGCCTGACGAGCTGCGGGAGATGGCGTGCGTGCTGACCATGGTCGCCGGAGAGGCGGTGCACCGCGCATGAGCGAATCGCCCGGGACGACGGTGCTCTATCGCCCCGTCGGCGCGGCGGAGCTGAGGCTGATCGAGGAGAGCGGGTGGCGCGCGTTTCCGCCGCGCCTGCCGCACCAGCCGATCTTCTACCCCGTGCTCGACGAGGCCTACGCCGTCCAGATCGCCCGCGACTGGAACACGAAGGACGCGGCCAGCGGCAACGTCGGCTACGTCACCCGCTTCCGCGTGCGGACGGACTGGATCGCGCGCTACGAGGTGCAGACCGTCGGCGCGCGCGGCCACCGCGAGCTCTGGATCCCCGCCGACGAGCTGGACGACTTCAACCGCAACCTCGTGGGGCAGATCGAGGTGATCGGGGAGTTCCGGCCGGGGTGAGCGCGACGCTATCTCCCACAATGCGAGTAAACTCGCGGCTACAACTACACGCAGTCCGCCTTCGCGGACTTCATCACGGCGCGCCTCGCGGCATTTGTGCGAGGTTCGGAGTTCCGTGCCTGCTACGATGATCGAGCATCCGTACCGATGATTGTTCCGGCGAAGTCCGCGAAGGCGGACTGCGTGATGTTGTAGCCGCAACTTCAGTCGCATCGTCCAAATCTCTACCCACGCATCCGTTGACCGCACCCAGCCGCCCCTCCGGTGTACCATCGCGCGGATGAGCATTCTCGACGCGACCACGACGCATCCCACGGCGGATGAGCGGGGAGCGGGGCCGGCGGACCGGCCCCGCTCGCTGTACGTGCACGTGCCGTTCTGCGTGCGCCGCTGCTCGTACTGCGACTTCGCCGTACAGGCCACTCGCGAGGCGCCAACGGATCTCTGGCTCGACGCCGTCGCCGAGGAGATGCGCCTCCAGGCCGCCGAGTTCGGCTGGGACCGGCCGCTCGCGCTCGACACCGTCTACCTCGGCGGGGGCACCCCGTCGCTGCTGCGGCCCGACGCGATGGCCGGGCTGCGCCGCCGCCTGGAGCCGTACGCCGTCTGGAGCGACGCGGCCGAGTGGACGTGCGAGGCGAACCCGGAGAGCTTCACCCCCGAAACCGCCGCGGCGTGGCGCGATGCGGGCGTCAACCGCATCTCCCTGGGCGCGCAGACCTTCCACGAGCCCGCGCTGCGCTGGATGGGACGGATGCACGGCGTCGACGGCCCGCGCCGCGCGATGGAGGCCGCGCGCGGGGCGGGGATCATGAACGTCAGCGTCGACCTGATCTTCGGCCTTCCCGAGCGGCTGGGGCGCGATTGGGGCGCCGACCTCTTCCACGCGCTGGCGCTGGAGCCCGAGCACGTCTCGCTCTACGGCCTGACCGCCGAGGCCGCCGCGCCGCTCGGCCGATGGGTCAAGGAGGGCCGCGAAACGCTGGCGGACGAGGATCGCTACGCCGACGAGTATCTCCTCGCCCACGAGCGCCTGACCGCGGCCGGGTTCGAGCACTACGAGGTATCGAACTTCGGCCTCCCGGGCCGCCGCTCGCGCCACAACTTCGTGTACTGGACGGGCGCCCCGTACGCCGCGCTCGGCCCCGGCGCGCACGCCTTCCATCCCCCGCAGCGCCGCTGGAACGTGCGCGGGTGGGACGACTACCGCCGCATGCTTCTCGACGAGCACCGCCTCCCCCTCGACGGCCAGGAGATGGTGGACGAGGAGACGGCCGGCCTGGAACGCGCGTGGCTCCATCTCCGTACGGACCACGGGTGGCCGCTTCGGGACGCGGGGGAAGCGGAACTCCGGCTCGCCGACACCTGGGTCCGCCACGGCTGGGCGCGGGTGGATGGAGACGCCCTGAAGCTCACCGCCGAGGGCTGGCTCCTGCTCGATCGCCTCGCGGTGGAGATGGCGACCGCCGCCGAGCAGCGAGGTCTCGTCACGCGCTGAGCAGCCGCGAGCGAAGCGAGCCCAGGTCCTTCCCCCCAGTCGGTTTTGGGGGAGGGACAGCCGCGAAGCGGCAGGGAGAGGGCGAGAGCGCCGCGGCCGGGCCTGATCATTCCTCCGCGCCGTGACCCGTCCGTCTCGCCCTCCTGCACGGATGACAGCCGCCGCGGACATCCATCCGCCTGCGCGGCGGCGGGTCCGGCCGGAACGGCGCACCGGCGCGGCACCGGAACTTGCTCGTGCGGTGGCGGATGGGGAGCGAGGACGGGGCGCACAAGTGCCGTCGCGGCAACGGGAAGGCCTGCTTCCGGCATTGACGCGTCCCGGTGGGGACGGCAAATTCTACAGGTTTGTGCCCGCAATTCTCCCGCGGACATCCAGATGCCCGAAGAGCCCCTCACCGAGCGCGAGCACGCGATCCTCGAGGCGGTGATCCGCACCTACGTGGAGACCGCCGAGCCCGCCGGCAGCCGCACCGTGGCGCGCCGGTTCCGGCTCGGCATCTCTCCGGCCACGGTGCGCAACACCATGAGCGACCTGGAGGAGAAGGGGTATCTCTACCACCCCCACACCTCCGCCGGCCGCGTGCCCACGGACCTGGCCTACCGCCTGTACGTGGACTCGCTGATGCGCCCCGCGCCCGTCAGCGAGCGCGAGCGCACCGCCATCCGCCGCGAGCTGGAGCTGCGCGGCGAGGCCGCCGTGGAGCACCTCCTCCGCCGCGCCGCGCAGGTGCTGGGGCTGCTGACGCAGGAGCTGGGCGTGGCCATCGCCCCGCGGCTCGACCAGGCCACGCTCGAGCGGCTGGACCTGGTCACCCTCGGCGAGGCCAAGGTGCTGCTGGTGCTCACGCTGCGCGGCGCGGGGGTGCGCACCATCTACGTCGACGTCCCCGGCGCCATCCCGCCGCAGACATTGGCCGCGGTGGCGCGCATCCTCAACGAGCGGCTGGCGGGGCTCCCGCTGCGGGAGATCCGCGCCACGCTGGCCGAGCGCCTGCGCGACTCGGCGCCGTCGGAGCCGGGCGCCGCCGAGCTGCTGAACGTGTTCATGCAGGGCGCCGAGGAGCTGTTCGTGGGCCCGGCCGCGCCCGGACAGGACGTCCATCTCGGCCGCGCTTCGGTGCTGGCCGAGCAGCCCGAGTTCGCCAGCGGCCAGCGGCTGCGCGGGCTGATCGAGCTGACCGAGCGGCCCGACCTGCTCAAGAGCGCGCTGGCCGGTCGCGGCGAGGGCGGGCTGAAGGTGACCATCGGGGTGGAGCACGGCGATCCGGCGCTCTCCGACTTCACCCTGGTCACCTCCGAGTATCGCAGCGGCGGCCTGAAGGGAGTGATCGGGGTGATCGGACCCACGCGCATGCCCTACGACCGCGTGATCGCCCTGGTGGAAAGCACCTCGAACCTGATCTCCGAGTTCCTGGCGTGAGATTGATCGGCAAGGCGTGATGAGAGACTACTACGAGATCCTGGGCGTGGCGAAGGACGCCGACGGAGAGAGCATCAAGAAGGCGTACCGCAAGCTGGCCCTGCAGTATCACCCCGACCGCAACGGGGGCGACAAGGAGGCCGAGGAGAAGTTCAAGGAGGCCACCGAGGCGTACGAGGTGCTGCGCGACGGCGACAAGCGCGCCGCGTACGACCGCTTCGGCCACGCGGGGGTGAAGCGCGGCGCCGGGGCGGGCGCGGGCGGCTACGGCGGCGGCTTCGGCTTCGAGGACGCGCTGAACATCTTCATGCGCGACTTCGGCGGCTTCGGCGGCTTCGAGGACCTGTTCGGCGGCGGCCGGCGCCGCGGCGGCGTGCAGAAGGGGAAGGACCTGCAGGTGCGGCTGCGCATCACCCTGGCCGAGGTGGCCAGCGGGGTGCGCAAGACGCTCAAGGTCAAGGCGCTGGACCCCTGCTCGCAATGCCAGGGGACCGGCTCGGCCGACACCGGCGGCCCGGTGACCTGCGAGAGCTGCCAGGGAACGGGGCAGATCCGCCGCGTGCAGCGCAGCGTCTTCGGCCAGTTCGTCTCCGCCTCCGTGTGCCCGACCTGCGGCGGGGAGGGAAAGGTGATTCGCAACCCGTGCAAGAAGTGCCACGGCGACGGCCGCGAGCGCTCGGAGCGCACGCTGGAGGTGGAGATCCCCGCCGGGGTCAGCAGCGACAACTACCTGACGCTGCGGGGGATGGGCAACGCCGGCCCGCGCGGCGGCCCCCGCGGCGACGTGCTGGTGGTGATCGAGGTGGAGGACGACCAGCGCTTCGTGCGCGACGGGAGCGACCTCTTCTACGATCTCCCCGTCTCGTTCAGCCAGGCGGCGCTGGGGCAGGAGGTCGACGTTCCCACCGTGTACGGCGAGGAGAAGGTGCGCATCCCCGCCGGCGCGCAGGGCGGCGACGTGCTGACGCTGCGCGGCAAGGGGCTGCCGCACCTGGGCGGCGGCGGCCGGGGCGACCAGCACGTGCGCATCCACGTGTGGACGCCCACCGAGCTCTCGCCCGAGGCGCAGGACCTGTTCCGCCGCCTGGCCGAGCTCGAGGGCCCGGCGCCGGAGCGGGCCGGGCACGGGCAGAAGGGCTTCTGGGAACGCGTGAAGGACGCGTTCGCGGCGTGATCGACCCGCGCAGATGGCTGGTGCTGGCCGTCCGCGGCCCCTCGCCCGAGCTGGCGGGGCTGGTCGCCGACGGCCTGCTCGCGCTGGGCGGCGCCGCGGTGGAGGAGCGCGACGGCTGGTCCACCACCTGGCTCCTCCCGCCGCACGACGCCGAGGCCTTCGCCGCCGAGGCGCGCGAGCAGCTGGCCTCGTGGCTGCCGGAGGGGACGGAGCTGGAGATCGAGTGGCGGTGGCAGGAAGACGAGGACTGGGCCGCGGAGTGGAAGCGCGGCCTGGGCCCGCGCCGCGTCACCGATCGCATCGTGGTGAAGCCGACCTGGACGGAGTGGGAGGCCGAACCCGGCCAGGTGGTGATCGACGTCGACCCGCAGATGGCGTTCGGCACGGGCGAGCACGCCACCACGCGCGGCTGCCTGCGCCTGCTGGACGATGCCCTGCGCAAGGGCGACCGCGTGCTCGACGTGGGGTCCGGCTCGGGGATCCTGGCCATCGCCGCCGTGCGCCTGGGCGCGCGCGAGGCCATTGCAGTGGAGTACGACCCCGACGCCAACCTCAACGCCCGCGAAAACTTCGAGAAGAACGACGTGGAGGACCGGGTCACGCTGTTCGAGGGGCTGGCGGACGACGAGGTGCTGGCGGAGCTGGGGCGGTTCGACCTCGTCCTCGCGAACATCCTGAGCGGGGTGATCCGCCCGCTGCTGCCCGCGCTTCATCGCGCGCTCGCCGGCTCGCCGCAGGGGCGGCTGATCGTGAGCGGCATCCTCCGCGTAGAATCTCCCGACGTCGTGCGCGACGCCGAGGCCGCCGGCTTCCGCGTGGCCGAGGTGGACGAGGAAGAGGAATGGTGGAGCGCGCTCCTGCGCCCAATCGATTGAGCCGGGGCCCGTTCTTCGGCCCCACGTGAATTGTCGAGCGGCCCCGGAGACGGTTCTCCGGGGCCGCTCGTCTGCGTTGCTTGACTGCCTACTCTTCGTCGGAGTCCCGCTCCTTCTTCTCCGATCGTTTCGACTGCCGTTGGCGCCTGGCGCGGCCGACTTCCTGCGCGTTCGCCTCGCGTGCGATCTCGCTGAAGTGCCGTTCGGCCGCGTACTCTCCGCGCACCTGCAGATCGAACCAGTGCTCGATCTCGGCGAGGTTCTTCGGCGCCTCGTCCGGGAATGCCCGCGCGAACTGGAAGAGCAGCGAGATGGCGGCGCGCGCGTTCCCCTCGCCTTTCGGGAGCAGGTCGATCAGCCGCGGACGCAGCTTCCACTCTTTTTCGTCTTCTTCCCTGGGCTCAGGCATGACTCCACCCCCGAAGTAATCCAGGAGGACCTCGCCCAGCTTCTTGCGGGTGGAGAAGTTCGGCTGAGATTTTCCGTTCACGAACTTGCGGACGGTATCCTTCGCCATCTCCGCCATCTTGGCCACGCCGCGCAGCTTGAAGCGCGCGACGAGCTCGATGGTTCCCTCCCGAAGCTGCTCCACGGGAATGTACTTCCACGTGGTGGCGAGCTTTCCTTCCCGGTCATCGCCGGGGGTCTGGCTACTTTGGCCATGGTTTTGGCTTTTCATGGAAGAAGGTGGGGTCTACAGTCGAAATCGGCAATAGTGGTCAACCCCATCGCCAGAACACCGCCACCGCGGGAACTCTCGCCCATACTTTCGACTCGGGAACAAACTGCCAGAACCGAGGCGATTCAACGAAAAGCAGGTGGGGGGAGACTCTCCATGGATTCCACGATCCGACTAAAACGCGCCGCATCTGACTCCGCGGATATCCAGCATTGTGACGGGCTTGAAGATAGGCTTGGGGGATGCGTCCGAAGCGTAGCTGACGATGCGCTGCTGACGGAGGAGCGGCACCGAGATCCCGGCGCCGCTTCGTCGTTTCTGCCGATGTGATTTTTGGCCTAGACATGGTCACCCTGTCCCATCCGGGACGCCCACCTACGACCGCGCATCTCCTTGCGCTGCATCTCTTTTCCGAGGCCGGTTCCTTCCTGCGCGACGGTTGAGGAATCACACTGTACCGGCGGTGGCTGACTAGGCGCGAAGGGCGCTCACTTTGTGTGCCTGTTGGCCGCAGCAAAGGGTAGATATGATTCTCGCGCCCCGAGCTTCATGTCTGCCCCTTGATGATCCCCAGGATGACGAGCATCCCCGGGAGAAGGCGCCGTCGCTTCTACGAGCGGAAGGCGGTGGTCGAGCTGCTGGCGGTAATTCCGCCGGTGCTCACCGCCGCCGTCACCGCGCTCGTCAACATCCGCGACCCGGAGCGGCGCACCCTCGGCTGGCTGCTGGTGGGGGCAATCGGCTGGCTGCTCGTCTCCAGCGTCGTGAAGATCCTCCACGCGTACGCCCAGGACCGCGAGCAGAAGCGGCGGGAGGAATACGACGGGCTTCTTGGCGCGCTCCACGTGCTGTACGGCGTCGTGAGTACGCGCGCGGGGATCGGTCCGCGTGACGGTGGCCGGCTGCGCGTCACGGTCCACCGCGTCGTTCCGCCGAGCGGCAGCGGAATGGCCGCCGAAGAGCTGGAGCAGCTGCTTCCCTACGTTGGCGGACAGGGCGGCGGGCCGGGCAGGAAGTTCTCCATCCGCTCCGGCGTAATCGGAAAGGCCGTTCGCGCCAGAGCGGTCGTCGCGGTCACGCGCGGGAGCGACGAGCACGAGAAGTTCGTCGACGAGCTCGTGCGGGAGTGGGCGTACACCGAGCACGACGCGCGCAGGCTGAGCTCGGACAGGAGATCGTGGATGGCGGTGCCGGTGTTCGATTCGGGCTTCGTGGTCGTCGCCGTTGTCTACCTGGATTCAAACGACACAGAGTTCTTCACGCCGGAGCTTCAGAAGATTATCTTGGATGCGTCCGGCGGAATTGCCACCTACGTCAACGAGGTGTACAGATGAGCGAGCCCCGTTCCAAGGAGACTCGAGCGCCTCTGCGTTCCGTGGTAATCTCGCGCGAAGGCGCCGTTTTACACGCGGAGCTCATCCTGCTCGACGAGGAGACGCGCCGCAGGCTCACGGCTGAAAACGTCACGTATCTGCGGCCGGCGTATATTCCCGGCGGCAGGCGGGGCAAGAAGTAGGTCGCGGCCGCGCAGATCGCGATCGCCACAGCGGCGCCGGAGCTTTCCGGTGCCGCTTCGTCGTTGGTGCGGCGCGGACGATGCAGCGAGTTCGCCGCGGACCTGTTTCCCTGGAGGAGAACCATGGCCACGGCTCGCGATCCCGTGTGCGGGATGGACGTCGACACCGAGACCGCCGTGCGCGTCCAGCACGGCGACCACACGCACTACTTCTGCTCCGAGGCGTGCCGCGAGAAGTTCCTCGCGGACCCGGCGCGCTACGGCGACGTCCACGCGGCACAAGGCGCCGGCGAGGAAAACCCGCCGTTCACCGTGGACGAGCACGGGTTCGCCGCGCCGAAGTTCGGCTCGGCGGGAAGCGGCGGCGCCGAGTTCGAGCCGCTGCCGCCCGGCGTGCGCGACTGACGCGTAGCGGGATCGGACGCATTGCGCCCGGCCGGGCTTGTGGAGCCCGGCTGGGCTCCGCACTTTCGGGGCTCGGACGCCGATCAACCCCACGGGACGGACGAGCGATGAGCGACTGCATCTTCTGCAGGATCGTGGCGGGCGAGATCCCGTCGCAGCGTGTGCTGGAGGGCGACGACTGGATCGCCATCCGCGACATCAACCCCGCCGCGCCGGTGCACGTGCTGGTGATCCCCCGCCGCCACGTGGATTCCGTCGCCGCGCTGGAGGATGGGGATGGGGAGCTGGCGGGCCGCCTCCTGCTGGCCGCGCGCGACGTGGCGCGGCAGGAGGGCGTCGCGGAGAGCGGATACCGCACGGTGATCAACACCGGTCCGCACGGCGGCCAGACGGTGGCGCACCTGCACGTCCACGTCATCGGCGGGCGCCAGCTCACCGGCCACGGCACCGCCTGATCCTCGTCGCCGGCGCCGCCGCTTGCGACGAGCAGCGGCGCCGTCTCCCGCTCGATCATCTCTCGATCCCCGAGCGATCGTGCACATCTCCGGACTCGTCCCGGTCGTCGTTCCGTGAAGGCGCGGACGCTGCTCGCGTGGGGGGTGCACGCGTACACGGCGCTGGGGCTGGTCGCCGCGGCGATCGTGGCGGTGCTGGCGGTGCGCGGCGACGCGGGGAGCATCCGCGCGGCGTTCCTGCTCCTCCTCGCCGCGACGGTGGTGGACGCGAGCGACGGGACGCTGGCGCGCGCGGTGGGCGTGAAGCGCGTGCTGCCGGGGTTCGACGGGCGGCGGCTGGACGACATCACCGACTTCCACACCTACACCTCGCTGCCGCTGCTGCTGGTGTGGCGCAGCGGCGTGCTGCGCCCGGAGCAGGCGCCATGGCTGCTGGTGCCGCTCCTGGCCAGCGCCTATGGCTTCTCGCAGGTCGACGCGAAGACGGAGGATGGCTACTTCCGCGGGTTTCCGTCGTACTGGAACGTGGTCGCCTTCTACCTCCACCATCTCCGCCCGGCGCCTGATGTTGCGCTGGCGGTGCTGCTGGGGCTGGCGGCGCTGACGTTCGTCCCCGCGAAGTACCTGTATCCCTCGCAGCCTGGCGCGCTCAACCGCTGGACGGCCGTCTTCGCGGCTGCGTGGGCCGCCGTGCTCGTGCTCGTCCTGCTCGACGTCGCCAGGCCGCCGCGGCCGTGGCTGCTCACGTCACTCGTCTTCCCCGTCTTCTACATGCTCGTGTCGTGGTGGATCAGCGTGCGCGACTGGAGGCGGGACCGTGGCGCCGGGAGATCGGCGGGTGGCGGGTGAATCGTCCCGCGCGGCGACTTGTAGGGGCCGCCGTGCGTTTGTATCTTCCTGACTCCACACGGTTTCCACGGCGATTTCCCCCGCGCCGCCCGCACCATCCCCGTCAAACTCCGCCCGAGGCTCGACCGATGAGCGAGATCCAGTTCAGCGACAACTACAACGACCTGTCCACCGACACCGGCTTCCAGTTCGAGTTCTTCTGCGAGCACTGCCGCGAGGCGTGGCGCTCGCCGTTCGACCGCTACGCGGCGGGAACGGCGGAGAGCCTGCTGGGCGCAGCCGAGGGGCTGTTCGGCGGGTTCTTCGGCACGGCGCGCAACGCGGTGAGCAACCTGCGCGGCGCGGGGTGGAGCAAGGCGCACGACGACGCCCTGCGCAAGGCGGTGGCGCAGGCGCGCGACCACTTCCACCGCTGCGCGCGCTGCGCCAACCACTACTGCGACAACTGCTGGAACGAGGACGAGGGCGTGTGCACCGTGTGCGTGCCGCGGCTGGACGCGGAGCTCTCGGCCATCCGCCGCGAGGCCAAGCTGAGCCGCGCCCGCGAGGAGGCGTATGCGCAGGCCACCGTCAGCCAGGCGGACCTCACCGACCGCGTGGTCAGCTGCCGCGACTGCGGGGCGCCCGTCGGGAAGGCGAAATTCTGCCCCGAATGCGGCACGTCCGTCTCGCTCACCCGCACCTGCGGCTCGTGCGAGGCCGAGATCCCCACCTCGTCCAAGTTCTGCCCCGAGTGCGGGGCCAAGTCGTAGGCGGGGACCGGGAGATCGGCGGCGGCGCGGCTCAGGGGTAGCGCCGTCGCCCCGCGCCGGCCAGGAGGCGGAGGACGAACAGCAGCACGATGGCGCCGATGAAGGCGACGAAGATGGTGCCTGCCAAGCCGCCGAACGGGGTGCCCACGTTCAGCAGGCTGAACAGCCAGCCGCCCACGAACGCGCCCACGATGCCCACGATGATGTCGCCGATCAGCCCGTAGCCGATCCCGCCCATCACCACCGACGCCAGCACGCCGGCGATCAGCCCCACCAGGATCCACATCAGGATACCCATGGCCAATCCCTTTCGCTTGAGGGTCCGACGCTGAACGGGGCAACCGCCGTGCCGACTCCGCCGGCGGTGAAACGCGGATCGGCATCTCCTCGTATCGTAAGCGCCTGCGGCAGAACGAGCTGCGGGATTCGATGGATCGGTCGACGAGCGCGCCGGATGACGGCGCCGACACTTCTCTCCGAAGGAGCGAACGAGCGATGGAAGAGCAGCTTTCGTCCCACGAGCGGCGCGGCGCGGGCGGCACCGAGGGCGGCGTGGCCACCTTCTTCGTGGGCGTGGCGATGGCGGCGGCGGGCGCGTACCTCCTCACCAGCCGGGTGACGGTGGTCAGCGGTGCGTGGCAGATCTGGGGCTACAGCGGCTTCGGGCTGTCGCTGATCCCGCTGATGCTGGGGATCGGGATGCTGTTCTACGACGGCCGCTCGCTCCTGGCCAAGCTGCTGATCCTGGTGGGCGTGGTGATCATCATCGCCGGGATCATCTCCAACCTGAACGTCTATTTCCAGCACACGCCGCTGTTCGCGGTGGTGATGATGCTGGTGCTCCTCTGCGGCGGCGTCGGCCTGGTCCTCCGCTCCATCCGCCCCATGCGCGGCGGTTGACCATCCTCGCTGGCGACGAACGACGGGGCGCGTCCGCCGGGTGGCGGGCGCGCCCCGTGCCGTTGTACGATGCCGCGCGGCACGTCGAACGAAGAACGGGACGAGAGAACGAGATGGAGCAGCTGAAGCTGGTGGACGACGGGACGTGGCAGCCGATCCGCGTGCTGTTCGTATGCCTGGGCAACATCTGCCGGAGCCCGCTGGCGGAGGCGGTGTTCCGGCACCTGGTGGCGGAGCGGGGATGGTCGGACCGCTTCGAGATCGACTCGGCGGGGACGAGCGGATGGCATCGCGGCGCGCCGCCAGACCGGCGCAGCGCCGAGACCGCGCGGCGGCGGGGAATCGCGCTCACGGGCGCCAGCCGCAAGGTGACGGCGACGGATCTGCGCCGTTTCGACTACGTGATCGCGATGGACGCGGAGAACCGCGAGGCGCTCGACGAGTTGCACGCGAGCACCGGCGGCACCGCCGAGGTCCGCCGGCTGCGCGAGTTCGAGCCCGGCGCGGCGTCGCTCGATGTGCCCGACCCCTACTATGGCGGCCCGCGCGGTTTCGAGGACGTGCACGACATCGTGGAGCGCGCGTGCGCCGGGCTGCTGGCGCGCATCGCCACCCAGCGCGGGCTGCGGTGACGCTTCCCGCCGCCGTGCACGCCGCCGTCGAGCGGCGGGTGGGAGCGATCCGCTCCGTCTCGCCCGTCGGCGGCGGGTGCATCAGCGAGACGTACCGGGTGGAGACGGGGGATGGCGCCATCTTCCTCAAGCATCATCCCGCCGCGCCCGACGGCTTCTTCGCCGCGGAGGCCGACGGGCTGCGCGCCCTCCGCGCCGCCGCGGGCGATGCGCTGCGAATCCCCGCCGTCGTCGCAATCGACGATGGAGATGATGCCTCTCGCGGAGACGTGGAGAATGCGGAGGAAGATGGTGGCACCTCCGCGTCTCCGCGTCTCCGCGTGAGTCCAGGAGGATGCTGGATCGCGCTCGAGTGGCTGGAGCCGGGGCAGCGCGGCCGCGACTTCGGCGAGCGGCTGGGGCGGGGACTGGCGGCACTCCACCGCGCGGGCGTTGCGGGGGGATGGGGATGGGAGCGCTCGAACTTCATCGGCGCGCTCCCGCAGGAGAACGAATCCGCGGCGACGTGGGCGGAGTTCTGGCGCGACCGCCGCCTCCTCCCGCAGCTCCGCCTGGCCGCGGAGGCGGGGCGCGACACCGGGCCGCGCGGGGAGTGGGATCGCCTCTTCGCCCGTCTCCCCTGGCTGCTGGCGGACGTGGGGCACGACGCGCCGTCGCTGCTGCACGGCGACCTGTGGGGCGGAAACGTCCTCTCCGCGTCGGGTGATCCGGCGCTGATCGACCCCGCCGTCTACCGCGGCCATCGCGAGGTGGACCTGGCGATGACGGAGCTGTTCGGCGGCTTCGATCCGCGCTTCTACGGCGCGTACGCCGAGGCGTGGCCGCTGCGCCCCGGCTATCGCGAGATCCGGCGCGACATCTACCAACTGTACTATCTCCTCGCCCACGTCACCCTCTTCGGCGGCGGCTACGGCGCGCAGACGCTGGCGACGCTGCGGCGCGTGCTCGCCGCGTAGGCGTCCGCCGACCTCGTCACGAAAGCCTTTGACCGGAGCCCCTTCGCCCTTATCCCTTCGATTGCGTGACCAACATCCGTTCACATCCTCCCCGTCCTCCCATGAGCACCGCCACCACCCTCCCGTTCGCCGGCCGCCATCCCGTGCTCGCGTCCGTCCTGCGCCACCTCCTCGGCTTCGCCGTGCTCGCGGGCCTCATCGCCCTGAATCGCTGGATCTTCGCCGAGTGGCTGGGCGCAGACTACCTGGGCTGGTACCGCGCGAACGCCGACAAGCTGTCGTTCACCCTGGCCGTTGCCGCGATCGTGTGGGGCGAGCAGATGGACCGCCACACGGGGCTGATCGGCACCAACCCGCTGGACCAGCTCGGCTCGTACCTGCAGCTCATGGGCGTGACGCTGCTGACGCTCGGCACGGGGTGGAGGTCGCGGAGCGGCCGCGTCTCCGTGTTCGATGTCCTGCTCGGCGCGCCGGTGATGGCCGCGTTCGTCGTGGCGGTGCTGGCATGGCTCGTGTTCGTCGCTCCGCTGCAGTACTTCGTGCAGCTGGTCTGCGGCGCGCCCGCGCGCGTCGCCCTGTATTCGGACCGCAGGACGATCATTCGCTGGGACCAGGTGAAGATGGAGACGAAGGAGGTCGCGCGGATGGAGGAGACGCCCGAGGGGTGGTGGGGCTCGGTGTTCGCGGAGAAGCCGGTGAAGGTCACCACGGCCTTCGCCACGATGCTGATGGTGGCGCTGAAGGCGCTGCACGTGCTCTGAGATCCGATCGCCACTCGCGATCCGGCGAAGCGGCCCTGCGCGACCTGCGCGGGGCCGCTTTCCCGTCCGCGGCGCGACGGTTGCTTCCATCCCCCTTCGTTCGTTCCTACATTCGGACAGCCGGGCGCACTGGTACAGGGATGGTATGGATGCCGGGCGCACTCCCGCACTTCCGCACTCACGCACTCCCCAGGTGAGCGAAACCGTCCCGCCGCCGCAGCCCGTGTACGTGCACCACCGCATGCCGCCGCCGCAGGGCAACTCCGTGGCGGTGCGCACGCTGGTGCGCTACGCCGAGCGCGCGATGGAGCGGGCGACCGACGCGCCGCAGGTGCGCGGCAACACCGCGCGGCTGCTGGTTGACGGCACGCAGGCGTTCCCCGCCTGGCTGGCGGCCATCGAGGGCGCGCGCGACTGGATCCACCTGGAGAACTACATCATCCGCGGCGACCGCACGGGGCTGCGCTTTCGCGAGGCGCTGTGCGACCGCGCGCGCGACGGGGTGAAGGTGCGCGCGCTGTTCGACTGGATAGGGTGCTGGGCCACGCCCGGGCGCTTCTTCAAGCCGCTGCGCGACGCGGGGGTGGAGGTGCGCTTCTTCGCCCCGCCGCGGGCCACGAACCCGCTCGGCTTCCTCCGCCGCGACCACCGCAAGGTCGTCGCCGTCGACGGCACCTGGGCGTCGGTGGCGGGGATGTGCATCGGCGACGAGTGGGCGGGCCACCCGGAGCGTGGCATCCCCGCCTGGCGCGACACGGGCGCCGAGTTCCGCGGGCCCGTCGCCGCCGCCCTCGACGTAGCCTTCTCGCGCACCTGGGCCATCGCCGGCGCGCCGCTCCCCCCGGGCGAGATCCCCGACCCGGAGCGCGCCCGCGCCGTCGGCGACGTCTCCGTGCGCGTGGTCGAGGGGGTGCCCGCCAAGTCCCGCATCTACCGGCTGTCGCAGTTCCTGACGCTGGCGGTGGAGCGGCGCTTCTGGATCACCGACCCCTACTTCCTCGTCCCCCCGGCCATGGCGGAGGCGCTGTCGTCGGCCGCGCGCACCGGGGTGGACGTGCGCGTGCTGCTGCCGGCGTTCAACAACTGGCCGATCGTGGGGGGGATGAGCCGCGCGGGGTACCGGCCGCTGCTGGAGGCGGGGGTGAGGATCTTCGAGTGGGAGGGGCCGATGATCCACGCCAAGACCGCGGTGGCCGACGGCGTGTGGTCGCGCGTGGGGAGCAGCAACCAGAACCTGGCGTCGCTGCTGGGCAACTGGGAGCTCGACGTGGCGGTGACGGACCGGCACTTCGCCGCGGCGATGGAGGAGCTGTTCGAGAGCGACCTGGCCAGCTCGGTGGAGATCAAGCTGCTGAGCTCGCGCGTGTCCCGCAGCCCCTACCGCGACCGCCGCACGGCCGAGCGGGTGCTGGTGGAGAACCCGCACGACGAGCACAAGCCCGGACGCGCCGCCGCCCGCGAGGCCCGCGCGCGCTCCTACCGCGGCACCGAGCTGGGGCGCCTGCTCGGTCGCCTGTCGCGTGCCGGCTCGGTGCTGGTGCGCGCGCTCATCGGCGAGCGGCTGATCGGCAGCGAGGACATCGGCTGGATCGCGATCGTGGCGCTGCTGCTCTTCCTCGTCTCGGCCGTGGGGTTCCTGTTCCCGAGCTGGCTGGCCTGGCCCGCCGCCTTCTTCATCTTCTGGATCGGCGTCGCCGCCCTGATCCGCATCGCCACGCAGCGAAAGCCGCCGGAAGGGTGACATCCCCCGTCCGGTGACGGTTCAATAGACCCACCCCGTGACGATCCAATGGAATCCATCTACCAGAAGCTTCCGCCGGCGGAGCCGGATGAGCTGCTCGCGCCCGAGGTGGGTGAATGGTCGAAGCAGAAGAACCTTCGGCTGTGGACCTACCTGAACATCTTCACGACGGGGATGAAGAACGCGCACGAGCAGCGGGTCTACGTCGACCTGTTCGCCGGTGCGGGGAAGAACCGCGTGCGTGGAACCGGAGAGTGGCTGCTGGGCTCCCCGCTGCTCGCGCTCAGTGTCCGTGACCAGTTCAGCCGCTTGATCTTCTGCGAAAAGAACCCCGAGAAATGTGAGGCACTGCGCACGCGTGCGAACCGGATCCGTTCGGATGGCGTCCACGTGCTGAATCTCGATGCCAATCTGGATGACATCGTGGCGGTGGACGAGCTTATCCCGCGCCGCAGCACGCTGACTTTCTGCTTCGTCGATCCTTACGACATCGACTTCAACTTCAGCCAGCTGGCGCGCCTCTCGACGAACAGGCGGATGGACGTGCTGGTCTTGCTGGCTGTGCAGATGGATGCGCGCCGGAACCTCGCCACGTACGTTCGCGAGGGGAACAAGAAGATTTTGAGGCTGCTCGGGCGAGACGACTGGCGGCCGGAGTGGGCTGCGGCTGAGCGGGAGGGGATGCCGTTCGCGAGGTGGCTTACGAACGCGTTTACGGCCGCGATGCAGGGGATTGGCTATGTACGCCCGAAGGATACGGATATCCAGACCGTCACCTTGAAAGACGCCAGCAATGTCGGACTCTATTATCTGGCCTTCTACAGCAAACATGAGCGTGGCTACGACCTCTGGCGGAAGGCCGTGAAGTCCGCCACTGAGCAAACTTCCCTCTTTTAGGCTACAGCAGCCAATTCAGCGGGTTTTTCTCTCAACGAAGTGGGCATCCCGTCCCACGTTTCGCCGTCCAGCATGCGCCCGCCGGCCTTGGGCGTGCGGCCGCCCCACTGCTTGAAGAAGAACGCGACGTTGCCTTCGTCGCACCGGTCGCGGACCAGCGTGACCCACTCCGGCTGCATCGGGCGGTGATTTGCGCCGCTCTCGCCGCCGGCAATCACCCAGTGGATGCCTTCCAGTAATCCGTCGAGGTCCAACCTCCCGATCAGCGGTTCGCACGAGAGAAAGCGCACCCGCGCCGGCAGTTGGCGCAGATGCGCGATGCGGTAGTCGACATCCTGATTCTCGACGCTCGTTCCCATCCAGATGTGCGACGGGATCTCGCCGGCTGGGAAAAGGTCCCGGTTCAGCTTGAACCACCGCACGGCGCGCGAAGGCCGCTTCGTGAGAACCTGGTAGATGTGGCGACTTTCCCTGAGCATCACCTCGAAGATCTGTCGCACGAACGCATCCGGCACGTCCACGTGGAATAAATCGGACATGCTGTTCACGAACACCATCCGCGGCTCGCGCCAGCGCGCGGGATCGCCCAGGCGTGCAGGCCAGAGGCGCACCGCGAACGGGTCCGCGTCGTTCTGTTCGCTACGCACTACCGGGAGCTGGCGGAGGTAGACGCTGGCGAGACGGACATGCGCCAGCGTGTACGCGTAGCAATTGTCGCAGCCCGCGGAGACCCTGGTGCAGCCGGTCACCGGGTTCCAGGTGGAATCGGTCCACTCGATCTTGCTGCGCTCTCCCAAGCCGATCTCCCTTCGTAAGGGTCTCGTCCACGCTACCGAAGAACGGCCGAAGCGTCAAGCTTTTGCTTGCCGCTCCGGCCGTTTGGCATCTGATCCTGCCGCTCTGCTACTGCGTGACCGGCCGCGTCTCGACGTAGAAGTTGTGGTCGACGGCGAAGTCGGTGGGGCTCGCCAGGCCGAACCGCGTGGTCTGCCACTCGGTGGTCGGGCGGAGCATCGTCATCCCCGTGCCGGTGACGCGCGCCTTCACGGGCATGTCGAAGCCGGGGACCACGTTCGCCCACCGGTAGCGCAGCGCGGAGCCGGAGATCCGGTACTCCAGCACCGGCACCCGCGTCGTCTCCAGGTACTGCTGGAAGACCTTCGAGAGGTCGATCCCCGACTGGCGGCTGATGTAGTCGCGGACCTGCATCCCGGTGACGGTCTGGTGGCGGAAGGTGGACTGCAGGCTGCGCAGGATCCCCCGCCACTTCTCGTCGTCGCCGATGATCTGGCGGATGGTGTGCAGCATGTTGCCGCCCTTGTAGTACATGTCGCCCGAGCCCTCGGCGTTCACCCCGAACGGCGCCACGATGGGCACGTCGTTCTGGATGGAGGCGCGCGTGCCGATCACGTACTCGGCGCCGGCGTCCTTCCCCTGCTGGCACTCGGTGTACAGCCCCTCGGCGTAGTTGGCGAACGACTCGTGCACCCACATGTCCGCCAGGTCCTTGCTGGTGATGCTGTTGCCCCACCACTCGTGCGCGCTCTCGTGCACGATGATGAAATCCCACTGCAGCCCCCGCCCGGTCTGCGACAGGTCGCGCCCCATGTAGCCGTTCACGTAGCGGTTGCCGTACGCCACCGCGCTCTGGTGCTCCATCCCCAGGTGCGGCGTTTCCACCAGCTTGTAGCCGTCCTGGTACCAGGGGAACGGGCCGAACCAGTGCTCGAAGCACTTCAGCATCGGCTTGACCTGCGAGAACTGGCGCCGGGCGACCTCGAGATGGTACGCCAGCGGCCAGTAGTCCAGCGTCAGCGTGCCGCCCTCGCCCGCGTAGGTGTCGGAGAAGTGCGCGTACCTCCCCGCGTTGACGGCGATGTCGTAGTTGTTGATGGGGCTGGAGATGAACCACTCGTAGGTGGTCGAGCCGTCGCGCTCGGGGCGGGTGGCGCGCAGCCGTCCGTTGGAGATGTCGGCCATCCCCCGCGGGACGTTGATGGCCACGCGCTGGCTGTCCGGCTCGTCGGCCTGGGTGTCCTTGGTGGGCCACCACGCGCTGGCGCCCAGCCCCTGCACCGCGGTGGCGATCCATGTCGCGCCGGTGCTGTCCGCGCCCCACACGAAGCCGCCGTCCCACGGCGCGTGCCGGGCCGCGCGCGGCTTGCCGTGATAGTAGAAGCGGAGCGTGTTCGTGGCCCCCGCGCGCTGCTCGGCGGGGAGGGTGACGAAGAAGGCGTTGCCGTCGCGGCGGAAGGTCAGGCGGTGCCCGTCCTGCACGATGCTGTCGGCCACCAGCGGCGTCTGCAGGTCGATCTGCATCTCGCGGCCGGGCTGGAGGGCGCGGTAGGTGATGCCGTTCCACCCGCTGATGCTGCTGTCGGCGGGGCTCACCTTCACGTGCAGGTCGTAGAACGTCGCATCCCACCACGCGCGGGCGGGGCCGATGGAGCCGCGCAGCGAGTCGGCGTGGGTGAACGCGCGCGGCGGCTGCGCCTGGGCGGCGGCCGGCACGGCGAGCAGGAGTGAGGCGAGCAGGGCGATTCGGCGCATCGGTGCGTTCATGCGAGCGTGTGGGAGACGGACGGTGGTACAGAATGCGGCGCCGCGGGCGATCCGTCCACCCGCGGGGGACCGTCGATGTACCCATCCGCCCGCGATTCCTTCCATCCAGGGGACGAATCGCGGGGGATGCGGTGCGGACCGATGCGGCGCATCCATCGAGGTGCACTTTCGATTTCATCTCCAATCCCTGATCTCATACCAATTCCGAGGATTCGGTGTGTATTCCGGCATCTTCAAAAGAATGACTCACACGGAGGAAACGGAGGTAACGGAGGAATTCCGATCGCGTTCAGTTCCTCCGTTCCCTCCGTTCCCTCCGTGTGAGATTCTTCAGTTCAGGAACATCGGAATGCACGGTGAACCCCGAGAAATGGTCCCAATCCAATCCCCCAATCCCCCAATCTCGCCGACCACGATGCGAATCGTCCCATGCCATCAGTTCTCCGCGCCTCCGCGTCTCCGCGTGAGATTCAGCGATGCCAGGACCAGACGTGCAATCCGATAGCGGACCGGGTGTTTCCTCCTTATATTGCAACTCCTGACATCGTAACCGGTTGTGGCCGCCGGAATCTCCCTGGCGCGAGGCCGGGCCGACGCCGCTCGCGTGCGACGTCGCCCCCACACGGAAGCAGCCTCCCACTCGGCTGCTGACGCGGCGCAGGCGCCGCGTCCGAGGCACCACCGCAACGCCCGGGACGCCCCGCGGCGGGCGCATTCCATGCGTCTACGCTGCTCCGTGGCAGGTGTGGCGATTGCTGGGGCCGCATGAGGTCAGCCTTGCCCCCACCATCAAAGACCAAAGCTGGGTGCATGTCGCCCGAATCTCCCCTCCGCACGCAGATCACCGACGCCCGCGGGCGCGTGGCCGACCTCCGCCGGCGCATGGAGGAGGCCGGGCTCACCACCGATCCGGTGGGACGCGAGGTGCTGGAGGAGCTGCTCGTGGCCCTCGAGGAGCTGGAGGTGAGCGACGAGGAGCTGCACGCGCAGAACGAGAGCCTCGTCGCCAGCCAGCTGATGCTGGAGGCCGAGCGTCAGCGCTACGCCGACCTCTTCCACTTCGCCCCCGACCCCTACCTGGTGACCGGCCCCGACGCCACCGTGCGCGAGGCCAACCGCGCCGCGGCCTCGCTGCTGGGGATCGCCGGGCGCGCGTTCGCCGGCAAGCCGCTGAGCGTGTTCGTGGACCGCGACGAGCTGCGCGCCTTCCGCGAGCAGGTGAACCGCGCCGCGCGCGGGCACCGCATCGAGGCGTTCGAGGTGACGCTCGTGCCGCGCGACGGCGACCCGGTGCGCGTGGCGTGCACCGTCGAGGCCGAGGCGCGGCCGGGGCTCGACGGCCCTGTGCTGCGCTGGCTCCTGCGCGACATCACCGAGCGCCGGCGCGCGGACGAGGCCGAGCGCCGCGCCGCCGCCGAGCACGCCGCCCGCCGCGCGGCCGAGGAGGCGCACGCGCGCCTGGCCGCCGTGCTCGAGGCCACGTCCGACGCCTTCTACGCGCTGGACCCCGAGTGGCGGCTGACCTACGTGAACGGCGTGGCCGAGCGGCTGTGGGGGCGCGAGCGCGGCTCCATGCTGGGGCGCACGCTCTGGGAGGTCTTCCCCACCGCCGCCGATTCGGAGGCCGCGCCCGCGCTGCGCCGCGCAATGGAGCAGCGCAGCGCCGAGCGGGTGGAGATGCGGTCGCGCCAGCTGGGCCGCTGGTTCGAGGTGCACGCCTTTCCCACGGGCGACGGGCTGTCGGTGTTCTTCCACGACGTGGAGGAGCGCCACCGCCGCGAGCAGGGCGAGCGCGTGCTGGCCGCCGCGGGCGAGGCGCTGGCCGGCGAGCTGGACGTGGAGGCCATCCTGGGAGGCCTGGCCCGCGCGGTGGCCGAGGAGATGGCGGACTGGTGCGTGGTGCACCTGCACGACGAGGGGCGCCTCGGCGCCTGCGGCATCGCCCACGCGCGGCCGGAGCGCAGCGACGCCCTGGCCGAGCTGCTGCGCCGCGTCCCCCTCGACCCTGCCGGGCCCAACCCCGTGGCGGTGGCGATGCGGACCGGCGTGCCGGCGCTGCTGGAGGGAACCGACGACGTGCTGGCGGCGTCGTTCCCCGACGCAGCGCAGCGCGATGCCGCGCGGGAGATGGGCGCCGCCTGGGCCGTGGTGGCGCCGATGCAGGCGCGTGGGCGCACGCTGGGCGCCGTGACCCTGGTCCGCGGCGGCGAGGCGTACGACGCCGACGACCTGGCGCTGGTGATGGAGCTGGCGCGGCGCGCCGCGCTGGCGGTGGACAACGTGCGGCTGTACGAGTCGGCGCGCGCGGCCAGCCGCGCCCGCGAGGAGGTGCTGGCGGTGGTCAGCCACGACCTGCGCAACCCGCTGAACGCGGTGCTGCTGGCCAGCATCATCCTCGACGAGTACAGCGACACCGAGCGCTGGAGCGCGCGCGAGCGCCAGCAGGTGCGCACCATCCGCAACGCCGCCGAGCAGATGGGCGCGCTGATCCACGACCTGGTGGAGGTGGTGGCGCTGGAGTCGGGCGCGCGCGTGCTGCACCTGGACCGCGTGGAGACGTCCAAGGCCATGCGCGCCGCGGCGGAGATGTACGACGGACTGGCGGCGGAGAAGGGGATCGCGCTGGTGGTGGACGCCGCGGCCGACGTTCCCGACGTGCGGGCGGACCGCGCGCGGCTGCTGCAGGTGCTCAGCAACCTGCTGGGGAACGCGCTGAAGTTCACCCCCGGCGGCGGCTCGATCACCGTCGGCGCCGCCCGCAGCGGCGACGCGGTGGGCTTCTACGTGGCCGACACCGGGCCGGGCGTGGCCCCGCACGACCTGCCGCGGCTGTTCGAGCGCTTCTGGCAGGGGAAGCGCGGCGCCGGCCTGGGCCTCGGCCTGGCCATCGCCAAGGGGATCGTGGAGGCACACGGCGGGCGGATCTGGGTGGACAGCTCGCCGGGCCGAGGCAGCACCTTCTTCTTCACCATCCCCATCCAGTCCGGCGACAGCTCATCCTGAAGTCTGTGATCTCCGTGCCCTCCGATGAATACTGGCTGCCGCAATTGATTGTGCATTCCGATCGAACTGTCATTCCGAGCGGCGCCGCTGCTCCGAACCTTCAATCGCGCTGATGCCAGGCGGCGCCCGAGGAAACTGTGGCATGCGTCCGAGCGACAGGCGGCCTGTGGCTCGGGAGCCGGCCACAGATTCCTCAGGCGCCACAGCTACGGCATTGAAGGACAGGGCGGCGCAGCGCCTTCGGAATGACATTCACTTCCCCATGCACAGTTGATCCGGAGATGACATCAAGATTGTGAGACGCGACCGGCGTAAATCCTCTCCGGCAGTCCGCGCCGCTGGAGACAATTCACCACACAAAAGTTTGCGTGCGTTTCTCCATCCCGTCGTGCATCATGGATGCTGACGGCGCACGCGCCGCCTCTCCGGGCCGGTCCACCACGGGAAAATCTTCCCGCCCCGGCCCTCAGATCCGTTCACCGGGATTGCCGCACCGGCGATTCCGGCCACGCCCCATCTCCCTTCCCCTGGAGGTTCCCCATGCACCGCTGCCATGCCCCCCACGACCTCTGCATGATCCCGCCGCACCCGAAGCTGCGGCAGAAGATCGACTCGGAGTTGGAGAAGGTGCGCGAGGTGGCGCCGGACCTGGCGCCGCTGCTCCGCGCCGGCCACCCCGACCGTCCCGGCCTGAACGACGGCCTGATCCTGCCGGGCGACCGCTTTCCGGCGGGCACCCCGCTGCAGGCGGTGCGCAGCGCGGCGCTGGAGCGCGCGCCGCTGCGGGGCGCCCTGCGCGTGGTGGTGGTGCTCGTCGAGTTCGCGGACAAGAAGCTCGACGCCTCGCACGGGAAGGCGCACTTCGAGGAGCTGTTCTTCGCCCGCGGCACCGGGCGCAGCGTGCACGACTACTTCGCCGAGGTCAGCGGCGGGGCGGTGGACGTGATCGGCGAGGTGGTGGGGCCGTACCGCCTTCCCCGCCGCCTGTCCGAGTACGCGCACGGCGCCTCGGGGATGGGCACGGCCGAGCCGAACGCGCGCACCATGGCGCGCGACGCCGCCGAGGCGGCCAACCGCGACGTCGACTTCAAGCCGTACGACAACGACGGCAACGGCTTCGTCGACGCCTTCATCGTGGTGCACGCCGGCGCGGGCGCCGAGGTCACCGGCCGCAGCGGCGACATCTGGTCGCACAAGTGGGTGCTGGCGCGCGGCGAGTACAACGCCGACGGCACGCGCATCTACGCCTACCTGACGGTGCCCGAGGACGCGCGGCTGGGCGTGTGCTGCCACGAGCTGGGGCACCTGCTGTTCGGCTGGCCCGACCTGTACGACACCGACGGCTCGTCGGAGGGGCTGGGCAACTGGTGCCTGATGGCGGGCGGCAGCTGGAACGGCGGCGGCGACATCCCCGCGCACCCGTCGGCCTGGTGCAAGGCGCAGCAGGCGTGGGTGAAGGTGCTCAACCAGACGGCCGACGCCACGCTCTCCATCTCCGACGTCAAGTCCGCCCGCACCGTGTACCGGCTGTGGAAGGACGGCGCGGTGGGGAACGAGTACTTCCTGGTGGAGAACCGGCAGCGCAAGCTGTTCGACCGGCAGCTCCCCGGCGACGGGCTGCTGGTGTACCACGTGGACGACGCCGTGGCCACCAACGACGACGAGCGGCACCCCAAGGTGGGGCTGCTGCAGGCCGACGGCCGCGGCGACCTGAACGCCGGCCGCAACCGCGGCGACGCCGGCGACCCCTTCCCCGGTTCGGCCGGCAACTCGCAGCTGACCGGGGCCACCACGCCGAACACCAAGTCGTACAACAACGTGGCCACCGGCGTGGCGCTCACCGCCATCTCCGCGCCGGGGCCGGTGATGAGCGCGAAGGTGTCGGTGCGCTCGGGCACCGCGCCGCCGCGCCGCCGCTTCCGGCTGTTCGGGGCCGAGGCGCAGGGCGGGCACGCGGGCGCCGGCGTGACGGAGGAGGTGCGCGAGCTGGTGGTGGAGCTGTACCATGCCATCGGCGCGGGCCGCGACGGCGGCCATGCGGACGGCGACGAGGGGTGGCGCGACAGCGTGGAGGACCGCCTGGCCGCGGTCGAGGACGCGCTGGGCGTGGGCAGCGCCCCGGACACGGTGGAGGTGGGCGACATCCCGATCGTGGCGTCGAGCTCGTGAGCGGCGCCCTGGACTCCCGGCACGGAGGCGGCGGATGGTGCAGGTGATCGAGAACCGCACGGCGCTCGGCGGCGTCGTGGAGCGCGTGGACGGCGACGCCGGAGCGGCCTCCGTGACGCTGCGGGTGGAGCAGGCCGACTCCGTGCCGGGCTTCGCCAATCTCCTCGAAGAGCGGCGCGGCGAGTCGATCACGGTCACGCTGCCGCTGGACGCGGGGCAGGCGCCGCCCAGCCCGGGCGACCGCATCCGCTTCCAGGCGCGTCTCGCCGGGCCGGAGCGCTACTTCGCCGTCCCCGGCACCGTCGAGCCCGGCTGATCCGGACGGCGGGAGAGGTCAAGACGGAGGCAGGGGAGATCGAATCGATCTCCCCTGCCTCCGTTTCTTCATGGCAGAGCCGGAATCTTCCGCGCCGCTCCTCCGTAGAATGCGTATACGAAATCCGGCATCTGGTTGATGCATCCGGACCGATCCCACCCCGACGTCATCCTGAGGCCGGCCAGACCGTAATCAGCGTCTGCGCGGGCATTTGCAGGCCGAAGGATCTATAAATCGCGTCAGCACGAGATCCGGTTGGACGCACCAATACTTCACCCGGACCTGGTATACCCGCACGGTGAACGACCGATGAAGCTGCTCTTTCTCCACGGAGCGCCCGCGTCCGGGAAACGCACGGTCGCCGAGGCGGTCGTCCAGCTCACCGGCGGCCGCCTGTTCGACAACCACGTGGCCGTGGACTTCGCCAGGAGCGTGATCGACTTCGATGGGCCGGGATTCTGGGATCTTGTCCACGCCTCCCGCCTGGTCGCCCTGGAGAAGGCCGCGCAGCACGGCGTCGGACTGGTGGTGCAGACCGCGTGTTATTCGCATCCAAAAGACCTCGCGCTCGTGGAGGATTTCGAGCGGGTGATTGCGCGGCATGGCGGAGTCCTGCTCCCCGTCTTCCTCACGTGTTCTCGGGAGACGCTCGAGGAACGCGTCGGCTCGGCGGACCGGGTCGCGAGGAGGAAGGTGGCATCGAAGGAAGGGCTGGACCGATGCCTGTCCCGCTGGAACCTGGTCCCGCTCCCCCGCGCGAATTGCCTGACGGTCGATACGGATGCCGCGAGCCCCGCCGACGCTGCCCGAACCATCGTCACTCATTTTGATCTGGCGAACGAAGCAGACAGCGGCACCTGATACAACAGAATTGAATCACACGGAGGGAACGGAGGAACTCAGGTCAGTCCTCCGTTCCCTCCATTTCCTCCGTGTGATTTCACTGATTCTTTTCGGCCGTACGCGTGGCGAAGAAGATGTAGAGCGGGGTGCCGGCCAGGAGGACGAGGAACCCCCAGAGCACCACCTCCGCGCCCACGCCGTAGACGGTGTAGAGGACGAAGACGAAGGCGACGCCGCCTGCGATCTGCGCGCGGCGCCGCTCGCGCGGCGTGTAGCGCGCGGGGTCGCGGCGGGCCAGCATCATCTCCGCCGCGGCGGCGTAGAGGTGGGGGACGAGGGTGGTGAGCACCGCCAGCAGCACGATGAAGTTGAACACGCCCAGCAGCGGCCTGGCGAAGTAGAGCAGCAGCATGGCGCTGGCGACCGCCGTCCCCGCGATCAGCCCCACGTGCGGCGTGCGGAAGCGTGGGTGGACCCGTCCCAGCGCGCGGAAGAAGATGCCGTCCTGCGCGGCGGTGAAGGGGACCCGCCCCGACATCAGGATCCACCCGTTCAGCGTCCCGATCCCCGCCGCCATCGCGAACACGCCGATCAGCACTTCCGCCCACGGCCCCAGCGTCCGCCCCGCGGCCACGGCGATGGGCCGCGCGCTGGCCGCGATCTCCGCGTTCGGCAGCGCGCCGGTCACCGCGATCGCCGCGACGAGGAAGATGCAGGTCGCGACGCCGTATCCGAGCAGCGTGCCGCGGCGGATGGTGCGGCCGGGCGACTGCACCTCCTCGGCGGGGACGGTCGCGGACTCCACGCCGGCGTACGCCCACACCACCAGCGCCGCCCCCGCCGCCAGCGAGCCGATCCCGTGCGGCGCGAACGGGGTGAAGTGCGCCGCCTTCGCGTACGGCAGCATCGCCAGCGAGACGAGGAGCATGGGGATGGCGCTGGTGAACATCACCGCGATCTGCAGCCGCGCGCTCTGCTTCACCCCGATCACGTTCAGCAGGCACAGCCCCCAGAGCAGCGCCTGCGCCAGCGCGAACTGCAGCACCGTGCTCTCCGCCAGCGTCGGCGAGAAGCCCACCGCGTAGCCCACCACCGCCGTCACGATCCCCGCGTTGCCCACCACGCAGCTGATCCAGTAGCTCCACACCGCCTGGAACCCCGCGTACTCGCCGAACGCCTCGCGCGCGAACACGTACGGGCCGCCGGTGAGCGGATAGCGCGTGCCCAGGCTGGCGTAGACGAGGGCGACGAAGAGGTATCCCGCCGCCGTCACCCCCCACGCGGCGATCCCCAGCGGACCCGTGGCCTGCGCCAGCGACGCGGGCAGGGTGTAGACCGACGTCCCCACCATGTTGCCGACGACCAGGGCGACCGTCCCCAGCAGCGTCAGTCCGCGGACGAGCGACGGGCGGGACGATGGAGATGGGGCGCGCGTGGACGCGTCTGCGGCGGGCGCGGTGGAGGACACGGGCTGGCGGGGCGCGGGTGATGGTCCGTCGGGGGGATGAACGAATGTGCGCGCGCCCCGTGGCGATCACAAGCGCGGGATGCCGGGCTTGACCGCCGCGTCCGCTTTCGTGATCGTCAGACCCCCTGGCCGCAGGGCCATTCTCGTCCCCCACGATCCGCGCGCCACGTTTGGACGTCGACGATTCGTTCGGTTCCGGGAAGCTCGACCCGTCGTCCTTCTGGGATGTCGCGCTGGGAGGCCCCAAGCCGCCCTGGAGCGAGTACGGCTGGGTGGGCGGCGGCACGGCCGTGGCCGCCACGCGGCGGCAGCTGGTGGAGCGCTGCGAGAAGCCCCCGCTCCCCGAGCTGGTGTGGACGCCCGAGGGCGAGGCGCTGGTGGAGCCGTGGGAGGTGCCGTGGCTCTTCGCGGCGTTCGTGCGGCAGCGGCTGGACGCGGTGCGCGACCAGATGAAGGTCTACGGCTTCATGCTCGGCGCGTGGATCGTCATCACCCTGATCGTGCTCGCCTCGGGCGAAGGCATTCCGGCGTTCAACGCCATCTTCCTGGTGCTGTCGGCGAGCACGCTCGCGCAGCACGTGATGACGTACCGCCAGCTCAAGCGCCTGACGCCGGAGTCGTTCGCCGCGCAGGTGGCGGAGATGCGCGCGCTCCCCGCCGCGCGCGCGGGGCGGCCCGTCTTCACCTGGGCGCTGGCGGCGATCGTCGCGCTGGTCGGGGCCGCGCAGCTGCTGTCGCCGGGATCGTCGACCGACGCGGCGGGGCTGGTGAAGGACGCGGTGCGCGCCGGCGAGTGGTGGCGGCTGTTCACCACGCCGCTGCTGCACGGCAACATCCTGCACCTGCTGATGAACGGCGGCGCGCTGCTGGCGCTGGGCACGCTGGTCGAGCGCTACGCCCACCGCGCGTTCGTGCCGCTGGTCTTCCTCCTCGCCGCGCTGGCGGGCGACGCCGGGTCGTTCCTCGTCTTCCCGCACACCACGTCGGTGGGCGCCAGCGGGGGGATCATGGGGCTGGTGGGATTCGCGCTGGCGCTCTCGCTGCGGCGGCGCGCGCTCCTGCCGAAGCGCCTGTCCTCGGCGATCCTGCAGGACATCGGCTGGATCGCGGTGATGGGAGTGGCCGGATACCGGTTCATCGACAACGGCGCGCACGCCGGCGGCCTGCTGGCGGGGATCGCGATCGGTGCGCTGCTCGTCCCCCGCGGCGGCGCGACACCGCACTGGGAGCCCGCGACCGCCGTCCGCGCCGCCGGCTGGGCCGCGCTGGCGGTGATCGCCGCCAGCGCGCTCGTCGCCATCGTCGTGATGTTCGGGGTCCCGGTGGTGTGAGGGTACGATCCGCGTGAGAGGCCGCGTGAGAGAGGGAGACATCCTGCCCGCCCGGCGCGGAGCCCTCTCCCCCCGGCCCCCTCCCCCAAAACCGACTGGGGGAGGGGGAGACCTCAGCGTGGCGAGGGGGGGCGGCTCGAGTGGGAGGCTTCCTGCCCGCCTGGGCAGGCCTCTCCCCCCGCTCCGCAGCGGAGGGGAGAACTCATCGCCGCGCACGCAGTTGCGCGAGCGAGCCTTCCCGCCACGATCGCGTCGCACCGCACTTTCTGAGTGTGCCGTTGGCTGCGGCGGCGCGATCGAAGTTACCCCCTCCCGTTATATCGGGAGGGGGTACGCGGCCCCAGCCGCGGGGGGAGGGTCCCGCGGGGGGAGGGGCTCCGCGCGAATCTCCTTGCCTCGCCGTGAAACCATCCCTAACATTTAGACGTACGTCTAATAGACGGTCATCTAAACGTCGTCGCCGCACCGGAACGGGATGCTGGACAACACCATGCGCGCGCTGGCCGATCCCACGCGCCGCGAGATCCTGAAGGCGCTGCGCCACGGCGACCTGGCCGCGGGCGAGATCGCCGCGCGCTTCCCGATGACCGCCGCCTCGGTGTCGCACCACCTGTCGGTGCTCAAGGACGCCGGGCTGGTGCGCGCCGAGCGCAACGGCCGCAACCTCATCTATTCTCTCGAGACCACGGTCTTCCAGGAGTTCCTGCAGGAGATGATGGAACTGCTGGGAACCGGGAGGGAGCCATGAAGAACCGCCGCTTCACCGCCATTCTCCTGGCCGCCATGTGGGTGTTCGCGGCCGCCGTGTACACCCGCCTGCCGGACCGCATCCCCACGCACTGGAACCTGCAGGGGCAGCCCGACGGCTGGGGCGGGCGCCTCGCCGCGTTCCTCTTCCCGGCCATCGCCACGGGCGTGGTGCTGCTGCTGACCGAGGTGCTGCCGCGCATCGACCCGCGCCGCGCGCACTGGGACAGGTTCCGCGACGTGCTCTGGCTCATCGTCAACATCGTCGTGCTCTTCGTCGCGTGGATCATGGTGCTGTCGCTGGGCGTGGCGCTGGGGTGGAACATCGACCTCCCCCGGGCCATGCTGCTGGGGATGGGGCTGTTCCTGACCGCGCTCGGCAACTACCTGCCGCGGCTGCGCTCCAACTGGTGGATGGGGATCCGCACGCCGTGGACGCTGGAGAGCGAGCGCGTCTGGCGCGAGACGCACCGCGTGGGCGGCCGCACCTTCGTCGCCGCGGGGATCGTGTCCGCGCTCGGGGCGTTCCTCCCCGCGCCGTTCTGCCCGTACGTGTCCATCGGCGCGCTCGCGGTCGCGTCGCTGATCCCGATCGTCTACTCGTACGTCGCCTTCCGCCGCGAAGCCGCCGGGCGCGCGGGGTGATGGAGATTCACGTCAACCGAAGCCGTGAGATGAGATTCAACCGCTGGTGCCCCGCCGCGCTCGTCGTGGGGATGAAGATGACGATGGTGACGCCCGCCGCGGCGCAGGTGGGCGAGCGTGGCGCATTCGTGCTGCGCGTGGGCGGAGATACGATCGCCGTGGAGCGCTTCACCCGCACGCCCGCCGGCGTCCAGGGCGAGCTTGGCCTGACGGGCCGCGCGCGCGTCGCCTACGAGGCGCGGACGGCGGCGGACGCATCCGTGGCGTCGCTGGAGATGCGCGCCTGGCCGCTCGCCGCGCCCGACACCGCGCGGCCGCTGCAGCACGTCACCGTCACCTTCGCCGGCGACAGCGCCGTCACCGTGGTCGCGGGCGGGCGGACGACGACGGTGCACGGCACGCGCGGCGCCGTGGCGCACGTGAACCCGTCGGCGGTGATGATGGAGCAGACGGTGATGCGCGCCCGCGCCCTCGGCGGTCGCGACAGCGCGATGGTGACGGTGCTCGTCGTCGGCATGCCCGAGCCGCTCGCCGCCCGCGTGCGCTGGCTGGGCGCCGACAGCGCGACGCTGACGGTCGGCGCCGTCGAGGCCCGGCTGCGCGTCGACGCGGCGGGGCGGCTGCTGGGCGGCGCGGTGCCGTCGCAGCGGCTTACGATCGAGCGCGTGGCCGGCGCGCGCCCGGTCGGCGCCGCGCCGCCGGACTACTCGGCGCCCGCGGGCGCGCCGTACGTGGCCGAAGAGGTGCGCGTCCCGCACCCCGGCGGCTTCCGGCTGGCGGGGACGCTGACGCTGCCGAACGCGCGCCGCGGTCGCGTCCCCGCGGTGGTGACGATCACCGGCTCGGGGCAGGAGGACCGCGACGAGGCCATCCCCGGCCTGCGCGGCTACCGCCCGTTCCGCCAGATGGCCGACACGCTGGCGCGCCGCGGCATCGCCGTGCTGCGGATGGACGACCGCGGCTACGGCGCGTCCGAGGGCGATCCCACGCAGGCCACCTCGCAGGACTTCGCCTCCGACATCGCGGCGGGGATCGCATACCTGCGTTCGCGCCCGGAGATCGATCCCGACCGCATCGCCCTGCTCGGCCACAGCGAGGGCGGGATCATCGCGCCGATAGTGGCGGCGGCCGATCCGCGCGTCCGCGCCGTGGTGCTGATCGCGGGGACGAGCCGCACCGGGCGGCGCATCCTCGAGTTCCAGCTGCGCAACCCGGCCGAGCGCGACACCTCGCTCTCCGCCGCGCGGCGCGACTCGGTGGTGCGCGCGGGGTGGCGCATCGTGGACTCGATGGCGGCGCGTACGCCATGGCTGCGCTTCTTCCTCGACTACGACCCGCTCCCCACCGCCCGCCGCGTCCGCCAGCCCGTGCTCGTCCTCCAGGGGGCGACGGACCAGCAGGTGACGGCCGACCAGGCGCCCGAGCTCGCCGCGGCCATCCGCGCGGGCGGCAACCGCGACGTCACCCTGCGCGTGTTCCCCGGCCTCAATCACCTGATGGTCCCAGATCCCTCCGGCATGCCCGCCGGATACGCGGGACTTCCTTCGCACAACGTGGCGCCGCAGGTGCTCGGCACCCTCGCCGACTGGCTGGCGGAGAAACTGAGGTAAACAGGTCTCACGCAGAGGGCGCAGAGGTCGCAGAGGAAAAGCCGGTGCCGTCGTGAGCTTCTCTGCGTCCTCTGCGCCCTCTGCGTGAGTCAAATCCGGATCGCGGATGGCACGTTTTGCGCGGCGCGCGCCCCGGCTCGCGAACGGTGGATGATCGGGGACAGGGGGAGGGGACGATGGCGAAGTGCGAGGTGTGCGGGAACGAGTACTACCTGTCGTTTGAGGTGATCGCGGCGGGGCAGAAGCACGTGTTCGACAGCTTCGAGTGCGCCATCCACAAGCTGGCCCCGGTGTGCGCGCACTGTGGCTGCAAGGTGATCGGGCACGGGGTGGAGGGGAACAACGAGATCTTCTGCTGCGCCAACTGCGCCCGCCAAGCGGGACTCAAGGGCGTCGCCGACCGCGCGCCCTGACGTCCGAAGCATGCGCCCGACGGCCGTATAGGGTCGCCTCTGCCGCGCCCCGACGTCAAAACTCTTGCCTCGACGACCCGCGTGAAACATCTGTGCAGCGTGCGGCAGGCATCGCGCCGCGGTGCAACCTGGAGCGCTCCCGGCGCGTACGGAGCGCACGGGAACGCCGCGCGGCGGTGGCTGTACACAGATGCGCGGCCGCCGCGACGGCGGCGCAGGGACGCAGGCGAAAGGGCGATGAAGGACCTGATGCTGGACGTGGTGGTGGCCATCGGGCTGCTCTGCGGGCTGGTGCTCGCGGTCGACGCCTTCCCGCGCGCGGTGGCGGCGATGCGCCGGCGCCGGCGGGCGCACGGCGGCGCGTTCGGCGTGGTCGTCGACCGCCGGGGGACGGTGCTGGGCACCTACCTCGACCCGTTCGGCCACCCTTGGCGCACGCCACGCGTGCACGACGCCGAGTCGCCGTGGGTGCGACCCGGGCCCGACGGGCAGGGATGGGCGTGGGAGGGCTTCGGCGCCACCGAGGAGGAGGCGTACCTGGCCGCCAACCGCCTGCGCCGCCGCCATCTGCAGCTCTTCACCTGGCTCCGCGACGACCTCGACGACGAGGTGTCGCCCTACGGTGAACCCTATCTCCCGCCAGGTTGATCGGATCGAAGCGAAAATCGAAGTGCCTGGGACGAAGCATCGTCCTGGGCACTTCTTCTTTTCACCCCCAGACGATCCATGGCCTCACGCGGAGCCGCGGAGACGCGGAGAACTCAGCACCGCGGCGGTGTTCTCCGCGTCTCCGCGTCTCCGCGTGAGATCAAGCAGTCTCAGAGGATGTACGTCAGCTTGCAAGAAAGGCGTGAGATCTCGCCCTTGACTTAGTGTTGGTGAAACACTAAACTGGTTAGTGTCGCACGCACACTAAATCGGAGGCGCGGATGATCGGGTACATGAAGGCGGGGCCGACGACGTACGTGATCCACCACCAGAACGGGAGGATCCGGCACGAGGGCGCCGGGCTCTCGTTCTTCTACTACGCGCCCGCCTCGACCATCGTGGCGGTGCCGCTGGCCAGCGGCGACATCCCGTTCGCGTTCCAGGAGACCACGGCCGACTTCCAGAGCGTCACGCTGCAGGGACAGCTCACCTACCGCATCGCCGACCCGGTGCGCGCGTCGAAGCTGCTGAACTACGCCGTGTCGCCGCTCGCGGGGCACGCGTACACCTCCGACGATCCCGACAAGCTCCCCGACCGCCTGGTGCAGACCACGCAGACGCTGGCGCGCGCCGTCGTCCAGCGCATGCCGCTGCGCACCGCGCTGCTCAGCTCCGAGGCGGTGGCCGCAGAGGTGCTGGCCGCGCTGCGCACCGCCGAGGCCGTGCAGATGCTGGGGGTGGAGATCCTGGGGCTGGTGATCACCTCGCTGCGGCCCACGCCGGAGATGGCGCGCGCGCTCGAGGCCGACGCGCGTGAGGGGCTGCAGCGCGCTGCCGACGAAGCCATCTACGCCCGCCGCAACGCCGCCGTCGAGCAGGAGCGCCGCATCCGCGAGAGCGAGTTGAACACCGAGCTGGCCGTGCAGGAGAAGCAGCGGCAGATCCGCGAGGCCGAGGTGGCCGCCGACATCTCCGTCGAGCAGCAGCGCGCGGTGCTCCTCGACGCGCGGGTGGAGAACGAGCGGAAGGACGCGGACGCGCGCGCCTACGCGCTCGACGCGGTGCTGGAGCCGCTGCGCCGCACCGACTGGAAGGTCCTCTCCGCGGCCACCGGCGGCGACGCACGGGGAACGGTCGCCCTCGCCTTCCGCGAGCTGGCCGAGAACGCGCGGCAGATCGGCACGCTCAACATCACCCCCGACCTGCTGCAGTCGCTGCTGGCCGCGCCGAAGGCGAAGTGAGGGCGCGATGTACGAGAAGATCGTGGTGGTGACGCGAAAGACGCGGCTGGAGGAACTGGTCGAGCGCTTCAACACGCGGGCGCAGGCGCAGTTCTACATCGAGCACGCCGGCGGCGACTTCGGCGCGTACGCGGACGAGCACGACGCCTACCGCCGCGCGCTGGCCGAGCTGCACCGCGCGCTGGAGCTGGGGATGCCGCGCCAGGTGCTCGACCGCGCGCTGGTGCCGACGTACACCTTCGGCCCGCACGACCTGGTCGTCACCGTCGGACAGGACGGGCTCGTGGCCAACGTGGCCAAGTACGTCGGCGCGCAGCCGCTGGTGGCGGTGAACCCCGATCCCGCGCGCTTCGACGGCATCCTTCTTCCCTTCGAGGTGAAGGAGTGCCGCCGCGCGGTCGAGGCGGTGCTGGAAGGGAAGGCGGCGGTGCGCGAGGTCACGCTCGCCGAGGCCCGGTTGGCCGACGGGCAGCGGCTGCTGGCGTTCAACGACCTGTTCGTCGGCGCGCGCAGCCACGTCTCCGCGCGCTACCGCATCCGCGCGGGGAAGGTGGAGGAGGCGCAGTCGTCCAGCGGCGTGCTCGTCTCCACCGGCGCGGGGTCTACGGGGTGGATGTCGTCGGTGTTCAACATGGCGCGCGGCGTGGCCTCGCTCACCGGCGGCCGCGCGGGCGAGCCGGTGCGCATGGACTGGGAGGATTCGCGGCTGATGTACGCCGTGCGCGAGCCGTTCGTGAGCCGCCACTCCGCCGCCACGCTCGTGGCCGGATGGATCGCCGCGGGGGAGACGCTGATGCTGCAGTCGCAGATGCCGAGCGAGGGGGTGATCTTCAGCGACGGCGTGGAGAGCGACTTCCTGCGCTTCGAGTCCGGCGCCTTCGCGCGCATCGGCGCGGCGGAGCAGCGCGCGCGCCTCGTCGTCGGCGTGCGGCGATGACGTCGACGGAGGCGGGCGAGATGGCGGCGCCGCGGCGCGAGCGTCCCGAAGTGACGGTGGACGTCGTCGTATTCACCCTTCTCGGCGGCGCGCTGCACGTGCTGCTGGTGCGGCGGGGGATCGAGCCGTTCCGGGGGCAGTGGGCGGTGCCCGGCGGCTTCCTCCTGGCGGACGAGTCGCTGGAGGCCGCGGCACTCCGCGAGCTGCGCGAGGAGACGGGCGTGGAGCAGGCCTTCCTCGAGCAGCTCTACACCTTCGGCGACCCCGGCCGCGACCCGCGCGGACGCGTGGTGACGGTGGCCTATTACGCGCTGATGGCGCCCGACGGGGTGGCGCCGCTGGTGTGGTCGGACGCGGCGGAGGCGCGCTGGTGGCCGCTGTCCGGGCTGCCGCAGCCGCTGGCGTTCGACCACGCGCGCATCGTGGAGGTGGCGCTCGCGCGGCTGCGCGGGAAGGTGGAGTACACCACCGTGGGATTCGAGCTGCTGCCACGCAAGTTCACGCTGGCGGAGCTGCAGACGGTGTACGAGGCCATCCTCGGCCAGCCGCTCGACAAGCGCAACTTCCGCCGCAAGATCGAGATGCTCGACGGGCTGGTCGCGCTGGACGAGTGGCGCCGCCCGCCCGCCGGCCGCCCCGCGCGCCTCTACGCCTTCCGCGCCGGGCCATCCCGGTAACGCTGATTTCACCCAGAGCCACGGAGGAACCATCTTCCCGCGGCTCTGCGTCTCCAGGTGGGCCAGTCTTTCAGACCACCACCTTTTCCGCCATCGGCTCCGGCGCGTCGGAGAAGCCGAGGAGGCGCAGCTCACCGCTGGGGAAGCGCGCGGTGATCTCCAACTCGCCACCGAGCGCCTCGATGTAGCGGCGGAGGGTGCTCAGGTACATGTCCGCGCGCTTCTCCAGCTGCGAGATGTTGGCCTGCGTGGTGCCGAGCGCGGCCGCCATCTCCTGCTGCGTCTTCTCGCGCGCCTGACGCAGCTCGTGCAGCGGGATCTCGAGCAGCATCTGCAGGCTGCGCTCCTGCGCCCGCTCGCGCGCCTCGGGGCTCATGCGGGCCCTCAGTTCAGCATACTTCTTCGCCATTGCTCGTCCTCCAGCGCAAGTTCGCGCAGGTGCATGTCGTACAGGGCGTCGGCGATCGGGACGTACTGGTCGTACCAGCGGTCGTCGCCCGTCTTGTCGCCGCCGATGAGGAGCATGGCCACGCGTCGCGGGTCGAAAGCGTACAGGACCCGGAACGGCCGGCCGCGATGCTGCACGCGAAGCTCGCGCATGTGGCCATGGCGCGAACCCCTGACTCCGGAGCTGTGTGGAAAGGGCAGCCGCGGCCCCGCCAACTCCAGCAGCCTCACCGACGAGTCGATCGACTCCTGCTCGTCTTCGTCCAGCGAGTTCCACCACTCCTCGAATTCGTCGGTGTACTCGACCTCGAAGCACATGCAACCGCTCCTGGTCTTGAGGTGAAGGATAATCGCCACCTTCTATAACGTCAAGCTTATTCGCCCGACAGCACCGCACGAAGCGGCTCGGCAGGATAAACGAGTCGTTAGGGCTTGAAAAGGATGTTGATTCTGTGGAAATCTTGAGGGAAACCACACGCGCCAGCGCTGAACCAACCCGGTTCAGCGGTGGCGCGATGTGGATGTTCTGGCGGCTACTGGAGCGCCTGCCGCACCTTCTCCGCGAGGACGCGGGTCATCAGCGGGAGGGCGGCGATCTCGTCGACGTCGGCCTGGTGGGCGCTCCAGGCGGTGTCGTAGCGGTCGACCACGGACTGGATGCGGCGCGGGCCCATCCCCTGCACCCGCTCCAGCATCGAGGCCAGGCGCTCGCGCTCCAGCAGCAGGCCGATGGCCTCGGGGTCCGAGGTGTCGTGGCCGCGCTCGCGGAGATGGTCGAGGAACGCCAGCCAGTCCTCGTGCCCCCACCCCGCCGGCCGCGCGGTGACGAACGCGCGCAGGTCGGCCTTCAGGTCGGGCCCCTTCTTCCGCCGCTCGAACCCGGCGGCACCCAGGTTCCCCGGCTTCCGCGCCTTCGCGTCTTTCTTCTTCTTCGCCGGCTCGCGCGGCTTCGCCGCGGCGGCGCGGCGCGCGCGGGGCGACAGCGTGTCGGCGGCGACCTCGGGCGGGTCGGCGGGCGAGGGGGCCACGTGCGCGGCCGCCGGGTCCACGCCCATCTTCGCGGGGGCTTCGGCGGCGCCCGCCGCGCTCTTCTTCGGCATCGTCTCGTTTCTCGTTCGTCAGGGGTCCGTCACGACGGCTCGTGCTTCAACACGACGGCACCCAGCGGCGGCAGCGTCAGCCGCACCGACTGGTCGAAGCCGTGCGCGGGCACGGGCTCGGTCTCCACCCGTCCCATGTTTCCCAGGTTGCTGCCGCCGTAGACGCCGGCGTCGCTGTTCAGCACCTCGCGCCACGCGCCCGCCTGCGGCACGCCGACGCGGTACTGGTGGCGCGGCACGGGGGTGAAGCTGAAGGCGAACACCAGCTCCTCGCCGCTTTCGGCGCCGCGGCGCAGGAAGGCGAGCACGCTCTGCTCCACGTCGTGGAAGTCGATCCAGCGGAACCCCTCGTAGCTGAAGTCCGTCTCCCAGAACGCCCGCTCGCGGAGGTAGAGCGCGTTCAGGTCGCGCACGAAGCGCTGCAGCCCCGCGTGCATCCCGTCGCCCAGCAGGTGCCAGTCCAGCGAGCGGCCCTCGCTCCACTCGCGCCACTGGCCGATCTCGCCGCCCATGAACAGCAGCTTCTTCCCCGGGTGCGCCCACATGAACGCCAGGGCGCAGCGGAGATTGGCGAACTTCTGCCACGGATCGCCCGGCATCTTCTCCAGCAGCGAGCCCTTGAGGTGCACCACCTCGTCGTGGCTGAAGGGGAGGATGAAGCGCTCGCTGAACGCGTACATCAGCGAAAAGGTGATCAGGTTGAAGTGGTACTTGCGGTAGACGGGATCTTCCTCGGCGAAGCGCAGGAAGTCGTTCATCCACCCCATGTTCCACTTCATGTGGAAGCCCAGCCCGCCCAGCTCCGGCCGCTGGGTGACGCCCGGCCACGCGGTCGACTCCTCGGCGATCATCAGCGCGCCGGGGTGGCGGTCGCGCACCGTGGCGTTCACCTGCTGCAGGAAGTGGATGGCGTCCAGGTTCTCGCGCCCGCCCAGCGGGTTGGGGATCCACTGTCCCGGCTGGCGCGAGTAGTCGAGGTAGAGCATCGAAGCGACGGCGTCCACGCGCAGCCCGTCGACGTGGTACTCCTCCAGCCAGTACAGCGCGTTGGCGACGAGGAAGTTGCGCACCTCGTTGCGGCCGAAGTTGAAGATCAGCGTCCCCCAGTCGGGGTGCTCGCCCTGGCGGGGGTCCTCGTGCTCGTACAGCGCGGTGCCGTCGAAGCGCCTGAGGCCGTGCGCGTCCTTGGGGAAGTGCGCGGGCACCCAGTCGATCAGCACCCCGACGCCGCGCGCGTGCAGGTGGTCGACCAGGTAGCGGAAGTCGTCGGGGGTGCCGAAGCGGCTCGTCGGCGCGAAGTAGCCCGTGACCTGGTAGCCCCAGCTGGGGTCGTACGGGTGCTCGGAGAGGGGGAGGAACTCCACGTGGGTGAAGCCCATCTCCGCCACGTAGTCGCCCAGGCGGTGCGCCAGCTCGCGATAGGTGAGCGGGCGGTTCTCCTCGTCGGGAACGCGCATCCACGAGCCGGCGTGCACCTCGTAGATGGTCATCGGCCGCTGGAAGCAGTCCTCCGTGCGCCGGCGCTCCATCCACTCGTCGTCCGTCCACTCCCACTCGCGCAGGTCGTGCACGATCGAGGCGGTGTCGGGATTGTGCTCGGCGTGGAAGGCGACCGGGTCGGCCTTGAGGAACTGGCCGCCGTGCGCGCCCTGGATCTCGTACTTGTAGACGGTGCCCTCGCCCGCGCCGGGAACGAACATCTCCCACACGCCCGCGCCGGGGTGGAAGCGCATCACGTGGCGGCGGCCGTCCCAGCGGTTGAAGCCGCCCACCACGCTCACCCGGCGCGCGCCGGGCGCCCACACGGCGAAGCGCGTTCCCGCCACGCCCTCTACCTCGCCGGGGTGCGCGCCGAGGACGTCCCACAGCCGCAGGTGCGTGCCCTCGCCGATCAGGTACAGGTCGAAGTCGTCGATGGTGGGCGGGAACGCGTACGGATCCGCCTCTTCCTGCGTCGTCCCGTCCACCTCGTGCACCCGCAGGCGGTAGGGGAACGGGTGCGTGCCGGGGGGGAGGACGAGCTCGAAGAAGCCGTCGGGGTGTACCTGCTCCATCTCCGTGGCCTCGCCGGTCCCGGCGTCGACGACGGCGGCGGACCGGGCGCCGGGAAGGAAGGCGCGCACCACCAGCCGCAGCTCGCCCGCGAGGGAGACGCGGTGCATGCCGAGCACGCGGAACACGTCGTGGTGGTCGCCGTGCACCACCTGCTGTATGTCGATGGAGAGGGTCGCCAGGGCCATCAGGTCCACGAGGATCGGGCGCCGCGCGTGGGGCGGCGCGCGGTCAGCCAGCCGGAAGATGCATACGAAGCCGCGCCGACGCGCCTGCGAACGGCGTGCCGCGCGGGTAGATCTGCCGCGGGCGCCAAAGTACACGGCGTGCGGTGACGGGGCGAGGTCGGGAGATCGTGATGCCGTCTCGACGCGTCGCCGCTCGCCGCCGCGATTCCGCCGCTCGGGTGACGCGAGGGGCCGCTCGCCGGACGAGTGATGTGAGGCGGTGGCGGTTCCCCGCAGATTCCAGTCTCCCGTGATGGGTCGAGCCCGCGCCGTCTGGACGTGGGGAACAATGCCGCTAAGTTCGCAGGGTGATGAGGGATGAAGCTCGCGGAGACCTGGAGGCGCGGAGCCGCGATGTTCTGTGATGACGACGACGATCCGCCCGAGGGAGAGCGGAATCTCCCACAGGACGTAGCACCGGGAGATCCGAACGCGCCGGTGACGGCGTCGGGCGCGGTGGCGGACGCGTTCCGCGCGGCGCCGCGCTCGGCCAAGCTCTACTTCCTGGGCGCGGGGCTGTACATCGCGGGGATCACGGCGTGGATCGCGCTGTCGCGGCGCGACGCGCTGCTGCAGGCGCCGGTGTGGGCGGCGCTGCTGGGCGGCGGCTCGGGGGTGGTGCTGGGGATGGCGGTCGCCCTCTCGCGCGTTGCGCAGGGCGACCGCTGGCGCCAGCGCTTCAAGTGGGGGATCGCGCCCAAGCGGCTGACCGAGATGCTGCTGGCGCTGCCGCTGCTGGCCTTCCTCTCCGGCTCTGCCGCCGCCGCGGCGACGATCGTGATCGCCGGGGCGGCGTGGAAGGAGCCGTGGCTGCTGCTGGCCGCCGCGGCCACGCTGTTCGTGGTGCTGGCGTCGGGGAAGCTGCTGTCCGACAGCACGCGCTACATGTTCTTCCACGCGCGCGAGCAGGCGGCCGCGGCCGGCCGCGCGCGCGCCGAGGCGGCGGACGCACAGCTGGCCGCGCTGCAGGCGCAGGTGCATCCGCACTTCCTGTTCAACGCGCTGAACACCATCGCCGCGCTGGTGCGGACGGACCCGCGCGCGGCCGAGGCGACCACGGAGAACCTGGCGCGCGTCCTCCGCCGCACCTTGGACCGCACACGCCGCACCGACTGCACCGTGGAGGACGAGATCGACTTCCTGCGTGCCTGGCTGTCGGTGGAGCGCGCGCGCTTCGGCGCGCGGCTGCGGGTGGACTTCGAGGTCGACCCCGCCGCGGAGCCGCTGCGCATCCCCACCATGACGCTGCAGCCGCTGGTGGAGAACTCGCTGAAGCACGGCATCGCGGGGAAGCTCGAGGGCGGCCGCGTGACCGTCCGCGTGGGCGGCGACGACGGGCGGCTGCGGCTGGAGGTGGAGGACGACGGCGCCGGCTTTCCGCGCGAGCCGCGCGAGGGCACGGGATTGACGAACCTGCGCCGCCGCCTGGAGACGATCTACGGCGGCGCCGCCGAGCTGCGCGTGGAGCGCCCGCCCCACGGCGCGCGCGTGGTGGTGGAGCTGCCGGCGTCGCCCGGCCGGAACGGGAGTGGAGGCGAGCCGGCGCCGAACTCGGGGTGAAGGCTCGTGCATTGATACCGGCTTCTGCGCGGCCGCGGTGGGCCCCTCCCCCGCGCTGCGCAGGGGAGGGGAGAACTCAGCGCGGCGCAAGCGCTTGCGTGAGGGATGCGCGCCCGGAGGGCCGGGACGCCGCCGCGCGCGCGCCCTCGCCGACGATCCGCGTGGATGCTGGGCGCGGCGGTGGCCCGGCGCCGTTGGCCACAGTTGTATCGTGGCCTACGGCGCGCGCAGCCCGTTTGGGCGTCTCAGCGCCCAACACGCCCGAACCCCGCAGTTTTCCTTTCTCTTCTTCCGATCGAAAAAACCGACGATGCGCGTGCTGGTGGTGGACGACGAGCCGGCGGCCCGGCGCCGCCTGGCGCTGATGCTGGAGGAGCTCGACGAGGAGGTCGTGGGCGAGGCCGCCAACGGCGTGGAGGCGCTGGAGATGGCGCGCGAGCGGCGCGCCGACCTCCTGCTGCTGGACATCGAGATGCCCGAGGTGGACGGCTTCGACGTGGCGCGCCACCTGGCCCCGCCGCGCCCGCTCCTCGTCTTCCAGACGGCGTACGACGAGTACGCGCTGCGCGCCTTCGAGCACGCGGCGCTGGACTACCTGGTGAAGCCCGTCACGCTCGACGGGCTGCGGCGGGCGCTGGGCCGCGCGCGCGAGCGGCTGGAGGCGCCCGCCCGACCGGCCGTCGACGCCGAGGTGCTGCGCGGCCTCCGCGCCTCCGTTCCCGGGCAGGCGCCCCGCCGCCCCCGCCTGCTGGTGCGCGAGGGACGCGGACACCGCCTCGTTGCCTTCGACGCCATCACCCGCTTCGCGGCCGACGAGGGGCTCGTGTACGCGCACCTGGTCGGCGGCGAGAAGCGGCTGACCGACTACACCCTGGCCGAGCTGGAGGAGCGCGCCGGCGAGGCCTTCGTGCGCGCCAGCCGCGGCGAGCTGGTGAACGCCGAGGCGGTGGAGCGCATCGTCCGCAACGGCGACGGGAGCGCCACGCTGGGGCTGCGCGGCGGCGCCAGCGTGCACGTGAGCCGCCGCCGCGCGCCCGACGTGTGGGCGCGGCTGGAGGCGTAGCGGGCCTCACGTCACCTCTGGCGGGTGTCTCCTTTCCGCCGGGCCGCGCGTTGTAGGGGCGCCCCGGTCCTGCGGTGTCATCCCGGCCGAGGCGATCGAGGGAGACGAAGCCCGAGACGGCGACCCGATCCGCGCCGCGCGTTGTAACTGCTTGCGGCGCAGAGAGCTATGCCCGTCCAGATGCGGCCGTGATGGTCCGCGTTGTGCGGACGGGCGAGAGGTCCGGAACGCTTCGGAGGCACGCGCTCCCAAGCGCCGCACGTCCACGCACCGGGGGACGGCGGCGCGCCCCGCAACGGCTCCCGGGAGAGGTGACGCAACGATGTGGAAGTGGATCGGCGCCGCGGCGCTGCTGGCGGTGGCCGCGTGCAACTCCAACCCGTTCGACGGGCTGGAGATCGACGTTCCCGGCGCGGCGGTGTTCGCCATGACCAACCAGCCGGGCAACGCCGTGGTCATGTACCTGCGCGACATCAACGGGGGCCTGACCACCGGCGTGGCCTACCCCACCGGCGGCGCGGGGACGAACGCCAGCCTGGGCTCGCAGGGCGCCGTGGCAGTCACCATCGACGGCGCGTGGGTGCTGGCGGCCAACGCGGCCAGCAACGACGTCAGCGTGTTCCGCGTGCACCTGGACTCGCTGGAGCTCGTCGGCCGCACGCCGTCGGGCGGCACCAGGCCGGTGAGCATCGCCGTCCGCGGGGTGCTGGTGTACGTGCTGAACGCCGGCGGGGCGGGAAACATCACCGGCTTCCGGCTCACCAGCACGGGGCTGACCGCGATCGAGGGCTCCACGCGGGCGCTGAGCGGCGCGGCCGACCCGCAGCCCGCGCAGGTGGGCTTCTCGCCCGACGGCACGCGGCTGGTGGTGACCGAGAAGGCCACCAACAAGATCGACATCTACACCGTGAACGCCGACGGCACCGTCTCCGGGCCCACGGTGAACAACTCCACCGGGGTGACCCCCTTCGGGTTCGGCTTCTCGCCGGTGACGGGCGTGCTGCTCGTGTCCAACGCCAACGCGCCGGGCGGCACGCCGGTGCCGGACGGCAGCTCGGTCACGGAGTACACGCTGGACACCACCAACCACATCAGCGTGCTCAGCGGCCCCGTCGGCACCACCGAGACGGCGGCATGCTGGACGGTGGTCACGCCCGACGGGCGGGTGACCTTCGTCTCCAACACCGGCAGCAGCAGCATCAGCGCCTTCCGGCTGTTCGAGGGGCTCACCCTGGTCACGCCGGACGGGAAGACGGCCACCACGGGGCCCGCGGGCGCCATGCCGGCGGAGCTGGCGATCACCAGCGACGGCGCCACGCTCTACGTGCTGAACACGGGGATCGGCACGATCCGCGGCTACCGCGTGAGCAGCACCGGCTCGCTGACGCAGGTCACCGAGGTCACCGGCCTTCCCATCAACTCGTACGGCATGGCCGCGAACTGATCGTTCGGGGGATGAAGAGAAGCCGCCCCTCCCGCACCACCCGCCCGGCCATGTAGACGCCGACGAGCGACGCCAGCGCGCTGATCACCACGCCCGCGCCCGCCAGGTCGGTGATGCGCCCGGTCACCATCCCCACGATCCCGCCGCCCACGCCCAGCAGCCCGATCGCCCCGCCGAAGAGCACGCCCAGGGTGGCGTTCAGGCCGTTGAACCAGAGGGCGCGGCTCTGCAGCGCGCGCCGGTGCGCCGCCTCCTGCTCGGTGAGCCGGAGAAAGCGCTCCGTGACCCCGGAGTGCAGGCGCTCGAGCAGGCGAAGCTCGCGCGCCGGCGGCATGGGGCTGTGATAGGTGAGGGTGTGGGTCTGGACCTGCGTGAGCTGGACCGTGGCGGTCCCGGCGGCGGGGAGCGTGGGCTGCGCGGCGGCGCGCTGGAGCGCGGTGTGGCTACGGGCTGCTCTTCCCATTGAAGGTTCCACGGAGCTCCGCCGAGAGTTTGTCCCATGCACGCCGCTGGTCGCCCGCCAGCGCTTCCCAGTCCGAGATCAGTGCGGCCGCATCGTCGAGCGGCGGCTCGGGCCATCCCACCGGAGCGGGCGACAGCGCGCCCAGGTCCAGCGCCCGGGCCATGCCGCGCACGAAGGCGCCCGGGTCGGGGAGGTAGTCTTTGATGCGCATTGGTCCGCCTTTGAACCGGTGCCTGAGACCCGCTTCGAGCGCGTGTACTTTGTATAGACGAAGATCCTGCGTCAAGGGGTAAACTGAACGGAGTACCAAAGAGGCCACGGGTGGCCCGCATCGTGCTTGTCCAACCACGGAATCGCGCCTGCGCGGCCATCGCGCGCGGCCTTCCTGCTCCAACCTCTGACGAGCGAAGCGGTTGTACGAGGCAACGGACACGAGCGTGAAGTGCCGGCTGGCGGGGGTGCTGGCCGGCTTCATCCGCGACCGGCGGGAGGAGCTGACCCGGCGGTGGCTGGACCGCATCGCCGCGCGCGTGGAGCTGGACCCGAACCGCATCTTCCCCACCGACGAGATGCTGGACCACGTGCCGCTGCTGATGGACCGCATCGCCGACTACCTGGAGGATCCGTCGGAAGAGATTACCGCCGACGCGCCGGTGACGGGGAAGGCCATCGAGCTGGGTGAGCTGCGCTGGTCGCAGGGGTTCGACGCGCACGAGATCCTGAAGGAGTACGAGATCCTGGGCGGCGTGCTGTTCGCCTTCCTGGCGCGCTCGGTGGACGAGATCGACGAGGAATGCCCGCGCAGCGAGCTGCTGGCCTGCGCGCACCGCCTGTTCCGCGCCGTCTCGGTGATCCAGCAGGTCACCACCGCGCACTACCTGAGGCTGGCGGCGGAGCAGGTGACCGAGCGCGAGCAGCGGCTGCGCGGCTTCAACCGCATGGTCACGCACGAGCTGAAGAACCGCATCGCCTCGGTGCTGGGCGCGGGACAGCTGCTGGCGGACCCCGAGATCGCCTCGGACGAGCGGCAGCGCGCGCGCTTCGCGCAGATGGTGGTGCAGAACGCCGAGGGGATGCAGGCGGTGCTGGAGAACCTGCTGGAGCTGAGCCGGATGGACGTGGAGGCGCGGCGCCAGCGCAACGTCCCCCTGCCGCGCGTGGCGGCGGAGGTGTGCCGGCAGCTGCGCGACATGGCCGCCGCGCGCGGGGTGAAGGTGCGGCTGCGCGACCTTCCCGAGGTGGAGGTGAACGCGGCGGCGGTGGAGCTCTGCCTGAGCAACTACATCTCCAACGCCATCAAGTACGCCGACCCTGCGCGCGACGAGCGCTGGGCCGAGGTGCGCGGCCGCCTGGCGGGCGAGGCGAGCGGGTGCGAGCTGGTGATCGAGGTGCGCGACAACGGGCTGGGCGTGCCCGAGGACCGGCGCGAGCGCCTGTTCACCCGCTTCTTCCGCGCGCACGGCGACACGGTGACGGGAGTGGAGGGCACCGGCCTGGGCCTCAGCATCGTCCGCGACACGGTGGAGGCGATGGGCGGCCGCGCCTGGGCGGAGTTCGAGGGCGCGGAAGGCTCGTGCTTCCTCGTCTCCCTCCCCTGCCGCCGCCAGGCCGATCAACCCGCGGCGGAGGCGGCCGTCATCGCCTGATCGCCCCGATCTCCGTCTCTTTCATCGCGATCGACGTCACCTGCGCCGGACGCGGCACGGAGCGCGCGGGTTCGCACCTTCGCCGCCGTATCGCCGTCATCTCATCTCCATCCCGTCGGAAGGCAGCCATGGAGCTCACCGGCATCCACCACCTGACCGCCATCTCGGCGAACATCCGCGAGAACCACCGCTTCTACACGCAGGTGATGGGGATGCGGCTGGTGAAGCGCAGCGTCAACCAGGACGACGTGAGCGCGTACCACCTGTTCTACGCCGACGGGGCGGGGAGCCCGGGGACGGACCTGACCTTCTTCGACTGGCCGGTGCCGCCGGAGCGGCGGGGGACGCACAGCATCTCCCGCACGCACCTGCGCGTGCGCGGCCGCGACGCGCTGGAGTGGTGGGAGCGGCGGCTGCGCGAGCACGGCGTCTCCGCCAGGGAGGTCGGCGAGCGCGACGGGCGGGCGGTGCTGGACTTCGAGGACCCCGAGGGGCAGCGGCTGTCGCTGGTGGACGACGGCGGCGCGGGGTTCGATCCCGTCCCGTGGGAGCGCAGCCCCGTTCCCACCGAGTGCCAGGTGCGCGGGCTGGGGCCGATCGTGCTGAGCGTCCCCAGCATCACCGAGACGGACGCGGTGCTGACGCGCGCGCTTGAGATGCGCCGCGTGCGCGACTACGCGCACGATTCCGCGCAGCCGAACGTGCACGTGTACGAGATGGGCGGGGGCGGCCCGCACGCGGAGCTGCACGTGGCGGTGCAGCCGGACCTTCCCGTCGCCCGGCAGGGCGCGGGGGGCGTGCACCACGTGGCGTTCCGCACGCCGAACGAGGACGAGTACCACGCGTGGACGGCGCGGCTGAACTCGCTCGGCATCCCCAACAGCGGCGAGATCGACCGCTACTGGTTCCGCAGCCTGTACTTCCGCGAGCCCAACGGGATCCTGTTCGAGATCGCCACCGACGGCCCCGGCTTCGCGGTCGACGAGGACGCGTCGGCGCTGGGCGAGAAGGTGGTGCTGCCGCCTTTCCTGGAGCCGCACCGCGCAGCCATCGTGGCCAACCTCAAGCCGATCGACTGACTTCGCTCGCGGAACGCCCCTCCCGCAGCGAGCAACTGCGTTCACCCACGGGCAGCGACCGACGCAGACGGCGATCGAGCCGCTGCGATCGTGCCGTGCAGGAACAAACCTTTTCGAAGTACCAGGACTCTAAAAATAGCCCACTTACCGTGCGGCGTGGCGGGGCGACCG